>JAJZYV010000061.1 GCA_021797955.1 Thermoplasmata archaeon | reverse complement strand
TGTCGGAATTGCCATGGGTTCGGGCACCGATATCGCAAGGGAGAGTGGAGACATTATACTCCTCAAAAACGATCTCAATGATGTAGTATATGCCAAGATCATAGGCAAAAAAACCATAGGGAAGGTCAAGCAGAACATTGGATGGGCGTTTGGTGACAACACTGCATTAATCCCTGTAGCCGGAGGAGTACTTGTCCCACTGTTTGGCCTGTCGATTTATTCATTTCTGCCAATACTATCAGCACTTGCCATGGGGATGAGTTCCACATCCGTGGTTCTTAATTCACTTCTATTGAGACACAATGTATCAAAACTTATCCAGAAATATGAAAGAGGGGTGATAGTAACTTGAATCAAACGAATGGTATGGTAAACGGAAATTGGTTTGTAAGGAATATGGCCGGATATAAAGTGATTATGCGCGTTATGTTTGGGGTGGTGTGGCTTGCTGATGCATGGCTCAAATGGCAACCCGCATTCTTCAGTGGGTTCGAATCCATGATTCAGAGCTCAATGACTCAGCAACCTTCATGGTTGATGCCGTGGTTTCAGTTTTGGATCAATTTAACGTCCTATGATCCATACCTGTTTGCATTGCTTATTGCTTTATTCGAGACTCTGCTGGCGTTCGCAATACTATTAGGTTTCTTGAGGAAAATAGTCTATTTCCTTGGGGCAATCTTCAGCTTCTTTATGTGGTCCATACCAGAGGGTTTCGGCGGTTTTTACATATACGGTGCGACCGATATAGGCACAAGCATAATTTATGTGCTTGTATTTCTTCTACTTATACTGATAAACGGCGCCTTTGGAACAAGCAAATACAGTCTTGACTACTACATAGAAAAAAAATACAGGAATTGGTCCAAGCTAGCGGAGATTAATCCCGGTGAAAAATAAGAAAAATCACACATATTTTTTAAACCTACAAAGGAAAAAATAATCACTTTGAGAAAGTGTTCTGTGCTGTTCAATGTTCCATTATTGTTGTATCGGGACATCCATTAAAGTGTTAAGAAAATGTAAAAACGATATGATTAGGAGCCTGAGCAGATCTAAAGGTTTCCTTGCTCTATGAATTCCCTTTGTTTACGTTGGTTTACATATTGTAATACACAAATTTAAAGTACGTGTAATTTATAATATAGTATGAAATCGTATACTACCGTATCTGCAAAGATCTCAGAAGAAGAGAGAGAGGAATTAAAGAAACTTGGTCTAAATCCAACGACAATTATTAGAAAGGCGGTGCAGGATGAAATCAGGAAAGCCAGAAATAAAGAATTAATTGAGAAAATGAAAAAGGTCGCGTCCACAATCTCGAAATTAAAGTTAGGTGAAATAATATCAGATATAAGGGAAGACAGAGAAAGATGAATTTACTGGACGCTTCTTCAATTTTTAACCTCTTTCAGAGGGGTAAGTATAGTATACTCATTGCCGGAGCAACGATTCCTCTTGCCAAGTATGAGATAGGTAACATACTTTGGAAGAATTATAAAATTAGAAATAGAATTTCAAAGAAAGAAGCACAGGAAATCGGCAATGTTCTATTTGAATTGATTGATTCAATGGAACAGATCGTGTCATCATCCATTTCTGTATTGAACTTGTCATTAGAGGAGGGTCTGACATTCTACGATTCATCTTATCTCATATCTGCTATTGAATCAGGTTACGAGTTTGTAACTGACGACTTGAAGTTACATAAGATTGCAAGCTCTAAAGTAACGACACGAAAGAGCTCGGACATTTGATGTACCTATTTTTACACATTTTCCTTGTAAGATGATTACGGATGATCGTATTTCTGGCTAGGACAAGACCTGATTAATGATATAAGGGGATATTACCTGAACCCTATACTTTCAATAAGCCTCTATCTTCACACCTTCTATATCTTTAAAATGCTTTATGTTGCGCGTAATTAGAATTTCATTTCTTCTTGCACAGATACCTGCAATCATGGAGTCTTCTGGATCGATTGTTGATCCATTTCTTCTTTTTTGGGCAAAAATTCTTCCAGCTTCTCTTGCAGAATCCTCATCAAAACTTATTATTGACAGACCATTAAGTATTCGAGTTATCTTATTTCTTTCCTGGTCCTTTTTTATACTTAGTTCCACTCCCACAAATAATTCAAAAATTGAAATGGAGGTAACCGCAATAGTACTTCCAGATTTTCCAATTTCCTCTGCTTTTTCGATTGCCTCTTTGTTAGATTTCATTATGTCAACAATGAATGAAGTATCAGCTATCATAATTCATTTAACTCCTTTGTGAGGCTATCTATTCTTTCCTTACTTAGTCTCCTTGATTTTTTAATATTTTTCTCTAAAGACTTTCCCTCCTCTTCTTTTATAATACCCCTTAAATCAAGTATATTCGTCCTATTTGTAAGTCTATATATAACGTCTGTGAAACTCTCATTTCTAGACTTTAGTTCTGATAGCCTCAGATATGCTTCATCAGAGATAGATATGTTTTTACTTCCCATCTAATTCACACACACATATGTGTGTGTTAAGTATAAAGGTTTTTCTTGCATAGTAACCCGTAGCGTCTCATTTTTACCAAAGGATTATCCCCGTTTTTTATATGGGGTTATTCAACTCATGAATGTTGATTGCTGTTAGAATGGACCGGTCGGGATTTGATTAAAGTTTAAAGGGAATACAATGGAATTGAACGTTACTTTTCATATACATTGCTTCTGTGCCCAACTTTCAAAATCATTATTCTAACCATTTCTTTTTGAATGTCAAGAATTACCCTATAATCTCCAATCCTAAGTCTATAATATGGATATCGAACAAGTTTCTCAACGTACCTTTCCGGGTTTTGATGCAATTGTCCAACTTTTTCATGAATTCTCTTTGCAATTGACCTGTCAAGGCTTTTCAACTGCTTAGAAGCCTGAATGGACCATACTATTCTATAATCCATTAGAGGTCAAGGGCCTTCTTCAGCTGTTCGTGAGTAACAAATCTTCCAGATTCGATTTCTTTTCTGGCCTCTTCTATCTCCTTTATGGTCTCTTCATTTAGTTGGCTTAGATCCTCGATCATCCTCTCAATAACCTCTTCATAGGTTTCCCTAGGATGAAGTTTCATGGATAGTAGGGTCTTCTTGGTTTCCTCTCTAATCTGAATAGTAGAAATGGTCATAGATGTCTATAGTGAACAATAGTATAAAGGTTTCCCCCATAGAGTATAATTATTCAACATAATTCTCAAGGATATTGAAAACCTAAAACAACCAATTATGCTTGTGTTGTTGTGAATATAGCAAAATCTAAAATAATCTTGTATGCCATTTAAAAGATATTCTCGGATCCTGATATACGTATAGCGTGGCACGGAGGATCTAGCGCTTTGCAGTTAATAGTCAGAAACTGATCTTGTATATTCTTTTTAGCCAGTTCTGATTCCATGAACTGGTCAGGGATACGCGTTCTTGATCTTGAGGATAAATCCTCGTGGGGCAGCATGCGTCTCCCTTCTTTCATTTAGTACCCGGATGGGATGTTGCAGAATATCTGCGGATAAGAGACAAGTCTGTGGTGAATGGAAGAGATTGGGAGTGAACCTGATTGGTGATGAAATGAAAGTATATGTGGGAATAGATATGGCCAAGGATAAATTCGATTATTGTGCAATGGATGATGCCCTCAATATTTTATGCAGGGGAAGCAATAAGGAGAATAAAAATGAAAGATTCAAGGAACTATCTGATCTGATCAGAACTCTGAAATCTACCAGTACAATGATGAAGATTGGTATGGAAAGCACCGGAATATATCATATTCCGTTATACAACCACCTGAGAACGTATGGATTCCAGGTACGTATTCTCAACGGTCTTGAGGTGAGAGGCATGAAGAAATCACGGATAAGGAAGACAACCAATGATACCATAGATGCGGAATCAATCGCCAGATATCTCATGATAAGGGAAGAAAAGGAAACATTTGCTGTACCTGAGAATTTAATGAATCTCAGGGAGCTGATAACAGCTTACAGTATTGTTACGGATAAGATAAGAACATCAAAAAACAATCTCATAAGAGCAATAGACATGATATTTCCTGGATTATCAAATGCAATTGATATGAATGAGGATACTGTTGATATGTTAAACAAATATGTAACACCCGGAGATTTCATTTCAGCTGATCGGAAAGACATTGAGAAATATGTTTCCAAGAGAAGATATGAGAACATCATGAAGATTTCTTTGGATTCTCCTGCAAATCTCGCTTTGGAAAGATCACCGAGGATGGAGATATCCTCACTGACCAGAATACTGAAAGTATTGATGGAAGAAAAGGAAAGTCTTGAGAAGGCAATGAAATCTGATCCGGTAATTGAAAATCATGTCATAATGAGCATTCCCGGTATAGGTCCAATAACAGGCTCTGTTATTCTTGGAAAGATATGCGACATCAATCGTTTTGAGAATGAATGGAACACTAATACATGCTGATCTCAACGCATCGTACAACATAATAAAAAAGGCGATCCCTTAACTGAAATGGAACGGGATAGAGGGTATGGGGTTATATCCAAGAAGTTTAAGTATCAGACAGATGATAACTTCCAAAGGTGGATGTTAACCATGTTAACAGAAATCGTAACCTAGTGCATCTTGAAATAGAACCGAATAAGGCAAGAGAGGAGGAACAAGATAATGGAAAAAAGTGATTGTCCAGTTGACACTACGGGTAGAAGATGAGTATGAGCGGAAATGAACAGGATTGGTCTCCAGATAGGCCGGGGCTGAAGATTCTCCTTCAGAACTGTTGCAACTCGAATGATATGGACAAAGTTCTAGGTCATAGTGAATTATTCAAGAACCTATATCTGCCGTCCGTGAAGAAGTACATAATCGGAATTCCGATGAAATCCAAAAAAATTATCAACCTCAACGATTGTTGCTTGTCAATTAATGAATCATACAAAGGGTGGGTATAAAGTGCTTTTCCTGAGTAAATCGCAAGATAAACGCAAAAAAGGTGTTGCCATAGTCACTGCCCAATTGCTATTTCACATAGATCCAAATGTGGACCCAACTCAAGAGATAAAGGAGTTTGTCAATATTCTGATTGACAAAAGTGAATTAATTGTAACTGCTTACGGCCGGACCTCAGGAGACGAGGTTGCAAAGTTGATTTTGAAAGAGGGACTGGATACTGAAGAAGTAAAAAGTAGGATTTTGCGCTACAAAAGCAGAAAGAATTTAACCGACAACAAAAATAGTGCTGATCTTAAAAGTGCTCTTTCTGATTATCTGTCCAATTATTGCTACAAGTCAAAAACTTATGATGGATTGGTCGACCAGATTCAGTTTTTTCCAAAGATTGTTTACAAGAATTTGGGTTTGGGATTTGCCATAGACGATGAGAATGTAATAGATATTATGGAAACACTCACGGAAGAAGAAAAAGCAAGTCTTCTTCAAAATGTTAATGCGAGAATTGCCAAGAAGGATAGAGAGTACAGGGTGGGAGAGGAACTCGAAAAATACCTTAACGATGCTGGGTTGAAATATGGAATTGACTGCACTGTTGATGATTTTGTGTGTGTAAACAAGAATTATTTTGGGATCAAGGTTTACATTGGAGAGCGTGGAATCCTTGACTGGTTTGATGGTACATTTGAAGAATTGAAAGCAACCTTGTGGAATGAACTGAAATTAGAGGCTGAGAATAAGGTCACTTGCCCGTTCTGTGGAAAGAAAATAGTAAGATATGTCGCCATGCATAAACTAAAAAACTGTGATTGTGGTGCAACGATTCAAATTATCGACTATTCCTTGACTAGAGGAAACATCATTCACATGAAAAAAGACATCGCCTTTATGAAATTGGATGGAGCTTGATTGCCATCAACATGTTCTTTGAATTGGCAATAGACATGCCAGGCAGGAGAAAAATTATGCAAAGGATAGGAGTTCATTGCATCTCTCTATAAACATAGTTTCCAATTGAAATTGCATTACGGGAAGATCACCTGCCAAAGAATTGCCTCGAGGTCTTCTCTCCACCTTTCAAATATTCCGTGAATTCATCGAAAAGCCACTTCATCGCTCCAAAATTTTTCAGCCACAGTGAGCCAGATGCCTTAATGTAGGAACCTGCTTCGTCGGGCTCACCAGGTGTTATGTAATTGCTGTCTGGAGGAAGGTTAACATCTCTAAGAAACAATACTGGCACATACTTGTTAGACTCAAACGCCTTTCTTAGTGCGCTCTTGGATTCCATAGTTATGCCAGTCGTCAAGTATAGAAGAAGAGCCCCATTATAATCCCATTCAGCACTATCTTCATCATATTGACCTAGGAGCTTTTTTGCCCTTTCATAGTCATTTCTGTACATGTATAAGAGAAGGAGTGAATATCGATTGCCTTGATTATCATTCGGGTTAAGGTCCAGCAACCGTTCATATATTCTTTGAGCATCGTCCAATTTTCCAGAATTCCACAACGCAAACGCAAGACCCTCCTGTGCCCTCATATACTGCCTTGTTTCGATGATCCTCCAGAAATTTCCCTTTTCTCTATGGAATATTTCTTTACCAAGAATCCTTTCGGCGGTATCGACACCCTTACCGTAGAGCTCTATTTTTCGGCTGTTATCTTTTTCCATTTCCGCCAGAATTATGTAAGCGTCAGGGCAATTTTCAGAAATTTCAAGAGCTCGTATTGTCATAATCCGGCGTTCTTCTCCCTTCTTACTGAAAGCTTCATAAGCAAGAAGTTGAGCCCGATCCTCGGCTTTATCCGGGTGAAAGTTTTCTATCATACCGGAGCTTCTTGCCTCACTGTAAAAATCATTGGCTTCCTCGACAGTCTTGAATTTCCGGCCGTTCATGAGCTTGCTCAAGATCCATAGTTCTTTCTCCAAGGCTCTCCTGTCATAGTTGAAAAAATCGAAGTTTTCATTGCCCTTATCCTTTGATTTATGGCTAGTTTTACTCTTCCCTTGATGATAATCTTTTTTGCTCACAGTCATTTTCACCAGACTGATCTGTTACCGTTAGGTTATTTATAGACTTTATCGAATCAAACTCAATACAGCAAGAAAATATGTGAATATACACATAGAATCAACACCTTGAATTTACGCTCGAAAGTGTCTTCAAACATATGGGCTTGAAAACTTCTCCCAAATCAAAGAAAATTCAGAATAGACCGGTTGGGATTTGTTTAAATTTTGGCAATCCCGGAGCTTAAATGGAACGGGATAGAGGGTATGGGGGCTGTATCTAAGAAGTTTAAACATCAGACAGATGATAACTTCCAAAGGTGGATGTTAACATGGTTAACGGAAACCGGAACCTAGATATGTCGCTGTACCCAAATAAACAAGGCTTTCCGAGGAGGTTATTCCATTATAGTAACTTTTACTCCAACAAGTTCTGCCGCTTCCGCCTGCTTCCGGTCCGACGTAACAAGCTCTCCTTCGTTTTCGAGAGCGAATTGGATGAACATAACATCATAAACGGTGATTTTGAGCTTTACAGCCAAGACAATGGCATTGATAGCAAGAGAGTATCGTCCGCAATCAAAACCATCGTTCTGAGCGATTCCACAATATCCCTCAGGTCTTCGAGCGCAACTTCATATCTCATGGCTTTCTTCCATAGGGCATTACCTGTTTCCAGCAATGCAAATCCGAGCGTTGTGCCCGATGATGCGAAATCGCCAGCTTTTTCCCAACCCGACTCGTGAGAAACGTACTTAACCAGGATGGATGAGTCAATGACCTGAATCCCTATCATCCCTAATGCTCTTGGATGCGAAACCTGGCTCGGATGGTTTAACTCTTTCTCTTATTATGGCATCGAGTTTCTCTCTTTGCTGTTGAGCGTTGAGATCGTGCGTCATTTTTCTCACGTATTCTTTGAGTTTCTCGGACGGGTTCACACCACTTTCAACGAGCTTTTTGTAATCTTTGTCATCAATACGTATACTAACTACTCTACTCATGTTTATAGATTGTATACAAATATTAAAACCTTTGATCAACCCGAGCGTGGGGAACAAATTTTTTTAACCTTTTCCTGAACAGTTCTATGATTCTTTGTGATTATAACATAAACCCTCTGTCCTATTTATCTTCTTGGAATATCTGCCTTAACGAATGTTCCGATACTATATTCTGGGTCACAAATAGTAAGAGGGGAAACCACAATTAGGAATCTCAATATGGAGTTTATGAATTCTTTTACTTATTCCATATGTGCTTATATATGATATATGTATTAGTACGTTAAAAATGGATAGACACTTACTAAATCTTCTCAGGGAGAGGATGTTGGATAGGGGCTCACTACAGAAACTGCCGGAAAAGTCGCTTCAGGAATCATTCATATTGAATACCTGGGGAACTAATGCAATAGAGGGAAACACCCTTACTCTGGATGAGGTAACCAAGGTAATTGAAAGTGGCTTGACTGTACCTAACCGCCCGGTGAGAGACTTGATGG
>JAJZYV010000060.1 GCA_021797955.1 Thermoplasmata archaeon | reverse complement strand
GTCATGGTCGTTCAAGCACAGGTTCAAGACCAAGGAAGGATTATTGAAGACATCCTTCTGGTACCATCACTATCTATCAACCGATAATTGACAATGTCGTTTTAGACATAGATTTAATAACCTCTCTCTTATTTCCCTCAGTTTCGACTCAAATTCTCAAACATATTAATCTTAAAGAACTAAAATTATTTGGTACTCATATCATTAGACCTTTGTTCACCCTTCTCCACAAGTTCTACAACCGTAGCCTTACTTCGTTCGTCGCTCACAATTTTCAAGAAGTCCGCTAGTGATTTGTCCTTAATAACATTATAATGTGTACCGTAATTTAATAGCGTGTTCACATTCCGTCCATTTAGTTTTTTGAGATGCTCTTCAAAATATTCGAGAGTCTTTGGATCGTTGTCTACCAATATACTGTTTCTCATCTCCTCAATTGCCACTATTCCTGTGGTACCAGAACCGGCAAAAAAATCCATAACTAGTGAACCTGGATATGAGAGCCCTTTGATAAGTCTCCTTATCACTTCAATTGGTTTTTGCGTAGGATGGCCTACCCTTTCTTTTGCATTACCAACTAATCGTTCTATTTCCCAGACATTGGTTGGATTTTTTCCTTTATCTATACTATCTGGATTCAACCTTTTATCTTTTTTATATTTTATTTTTGTCTCTTCATCAAACGGTGTCCTAACGCTATCTAAATTAAAATAATATTTCTTAGACTTAGCAAACCATAGGATTTCCTCGTGCCTGTTTGCAAAAAATCTTTGAGCACTCATTCCAGTTTTGTAATACCAAACAATGAAGTTAACGAATCTCAGCTTGGTGTTATGTCTCAAATAATGCATAATTTCCAATAGGTCTCCTGTTTTTGCTTCGTCTTGGTATTGGAATCCTCCAAAAATTGCGAAATTACCATCATCGGTCAATATACGCTCAATTTGTGAAATCCACTCTTTTGCCCAATCCATGTAGTTTTCATAATTGTCCCACGAGGCAACATCTATGTTGTATGGTGGGTCTATGAGTATCAACTGAATCGACGAGTCTGGAACTATTTTTAGAAAATCTATGGCGTTTTCAATATAAATGCCATGGTGTGTGGTTTGTTGCAAATAGTAGCGCCTCATAGAACTGTGCGATTTCCTCTTCTTTTTTAGTATATTCATCCCAATATGGCCCGAATTATAATGTGATCGATTTGGCATTTTAAGCTACTTCCCCCTTTTCCAAGAAACAAAAATTAACATAATGCAGGGATAGCGAGCATACCATTAAAACGTTATTGCAATCTAACTCCAAACTTATATCCATGTTAACTATATGTTAACTATATATATAAACACTAATAGCAATTAGTCATAAATTGGATCTGGAAAAAATTAACTGGGTAAAAGGTGGAAAGTACAGAATTGATATTCTAAAGTTACTTGCAGTGGGGCCTATGCTTCCTAGCGAGATTGCTTTTACTATTTCGGTTTCCAGACAATCGGTTAGTAGGATTCTCAGGTCAATGGAAAATGAAAAATTAATTGGTAAAACTTATTCTAAAACTAGAACAATAAGTTACTTTTTACTGGATTCCGGGCTAGAAATCCTAAGAGAACTTCAGAAAATTAGTTCGTCTAACCTTAATGGGAAACCAGGCAAAATTAACAGCAAATGAGAAAGAAGGTATTAGTTATGTTTTATGGGTTTCTTGTTTATGGAGATAATTTACATGAATGCCACAAATTTTGCAAGTTATTTATAAAATATCCTATGGTCAAAGGTTTGGATTTTAAAGGAATTGATGGTTTCATTGATAGACCAATTTACCTTTTTGAGTACGAAAATGGAGATTCTGCAACAATAGAAATCGGTCTTTTACCTTGTGGTAGATATGATGATTGGGAGAATGAAAGACACCCATATATTGGTTATGAGGATCCAGATGTGATATTATGCAGAATGCGCGCAACGGAAAAAATTGGAGAAGTAATTTTAGGCCTAGAATTTAATGATGCGATAGGTGCTGGAAATAATGCCTGGCAACGATTTCCTCGTATATCTCAAGCTTCCGAAAAACGAATACCCTTTGTATACGTTGTCCCCACATGCGATGCTGAAATTAAGGATGGTGATTTTAGAAGTTTACGACACCCAAATACAATAATACAAATAGCTCAAGTAATAATGATGTTTGAAAGAAAGATGCCATCTTTAACTTTTTACATCGCAGATGCTTGGCATAATGCCGGACTAAATTCTGGCTATGTTTCTCCCGCTTTAAAAGAGCCAGATGGAGAAAAAGACCTTGTAGAACTCACGACAAACTTAATTCTGTCGAATATTTTCGAGAAGGACCCATTAGATAAAACTCAGAGTTATTCAATTTTCGATGTTCTTCAACGGAGTCTTCGCAAGATGTGTGAGCAAATATCTTTTTTCTTAGAAACTGATTTTACTGTTTTGAAGAATGAGATGTCTATTAAGAATCCCGAAATCTTAACTAATGAATTGATTTCTTACATTTTTGATAACAAAATTCCTACTAATACTATATTTGACCTTCTGGGAACTGCCATCCAAAAGGCGTGCATTCCTTTTAAAAAGAATATTAGCACGGATTCCAAATACAAAAGAGAAATAAATCCGATAATGAGCATTCGCAATGGTGACTCTAAAAATTTAGAATCACTAAATTTTTTAAACTGGACTAAAGATTGTTCTTACAAAGTCGAATTAGAAACCGATATTGCCAAAAAATGCAAACTAATACCCATTTCGTACAAGCAAGGTGCTAATGAAATTGCAATTATTAATAACAAAATGTATTTTTCTCGGCTTTTAAGGAAAACTTACCGTTCGATTGAGGACCCCGTTATTTTACATATTGAAAGATCGGAAAGACCGGCTGTATTCCTCCCTATTGCAGGTTATGTTAAAGATACAGGTGGACCTGCCTTTTCAAGACCAGATAAAGGTTTAGTTGGATTGGCAAGAGCTCTTTTTGGGAGCGATGGTTACTTTGGAGCTCGTATAGTATTACTCTATAGTGACCTCATTCCTAAAAATTGGAAAGATATGTTAATTACAGCCATTCGAGAAAATAACAATGGGTCTTCATCAATGACTAACAATCTTTGGAGAGAAATCGCAAAATTTGCAACTTGTGTGATTTCGGACAAATGGGAAAATGGTATGGTGTTATGAATCTGACTGTTGAAGATTTGAAAAAATGGCAACCTGACCATATCAGCGAAGACCATGTGGACAATCTTATCTTAAGATTAGCGGAAGAAATTAAATTTCTTCATTTAGTATATTACAATCCACCACATGGCTCTTGGAAAACTATAAACCTAGTGCATAATGGTAAAGAGTACAGGCAAGTTGGTCCTAAGAGAGGAGTTGGAAACTTAAGGAGACCTGACCTTGCTTTTCAGGACATACGTTCTGGAAAAACCGTTAGGCTATTCCTGATTGAAAGTAAACTCTCGCCTAGTAGTTGGGATAGGAATATGCCTAAAGAAATGAAGGCTTACTTTGAGGGTATCACTGGTTTTAATGAATCAAAAGGGATTAGACAAGTACCTTTCCGTCATTCGAGAAAAATCGGAACTGTTAAGTGGGAAGAGATCAAAGAAGAAAATCAAGATAGAGATTGGTTTAGAAATATAGAACCAGAATACTTGTATGGTTTTGCCTATAGCCTGGGACGGAAGAGAAAAGGAATTGATCTTTCTAGTGAAAAGCGGAAAATTGAGAGGATGATCGCTGAAGACCAACAAAATTTGTTTCCAATAGTGGTTATGGCAGTTGGTTGGACCGAAGAAGACTTTTCACCTTTCATACTTAGGAATTATTCATCTTTATTTCCCAAAGACCTAAGAGAACCTTTGGAAGCGACGTTTAGTAAATTCAAGCTCGATGCACCTTTCTGAAAAATCTGAATCAAATTTAGGCAAAATGAAGCGAAAATGAACTGATTTCTGTTATTCAAAAAAACATTTATTCCTTCTTCTCAATCCTTTACCAAATAAATTAAAATGATTTCTTAACCTCTTTAAATGTACATAAATAATGTAGCGATTTGCGTTAAAATTGAAGTGATCCTGCACAATTCGGACTTGAGGAAACGAAAACATGCAGAGCTAGGCGGAAATAAAGAAAAAGGGATTAGGTAATTTTTTCATGACTGGCAGGGCTTAAAATAAAAACGGTGAAGATTTCTTAACAACGTATTCGAGACCTCATTATAAAGGAAATTCCATAGACTGTAAAAATGCCTTAAACAAATGGAACTGATTCTAATAAAGTGCTGATTCTTACTACTCAATCTCTGATATAGCACCAATTGTTAGAAGAGACATACCATATGCATATGCATTTTTGGAGAGCAAGGCAGAATTTTTAACACATAGTCTAAATCTCTCAAGGGTCGGTTTGCATTTCATATACTTTTAAGCTCAAGCCGCGTATAGAATTAATGGAGTTTATCTATAAATTTAATTTATTCCCCTTATAACTCAAAATGCCAGACAATTAATCGCAGTAATGAAGGCATCAAAACTGGGCTCTTCATTAGGGATAATAATTCCGAAATCGATTTCAGATAAGTTGAATGTTTCAGAATCGGAACATATAGGAATTTATGAAGTCAAAGGGGAGATTATGGTAGGGAAGATTTGATGGATATAGATTACTTTGTGTTGTGATTTAGTTTTCGGTTCCATATGAGGTCACTTTCTATTTTCAATCTCCTTTCTTTTAGATTCCGGTATCTTTTTGTAATACTCTTCAAGCTTTTTAGGTCTTGTAATCATCTCTTCAAAAACCATATTATAAAGATCAAACAAATATGCCACATCATCTTTATCCTCAAAAATTTTAATCTATCCTGATTGCATTATATCATTTCTATTTACTCTCAAAATTGATGGGTCCTTAATGAGTTGTCCAGGGTCCTTGACTTTATCAACTCAGTTATGTTCTTATCCAATCCAAGATCGTTTTTATTAATGAACTGAAGAAGTAGTTCAAGTGCCATCCTTATTAGAGCGCCTGATGCCCGAGGAGAATCATTGAAAACCTTTCCAGCTACAATGTAAATTTCCTTTATTTTATCTGGTACATCTCCTGGGGGCTCTTGGACTTCCATTCCCCGTGGAATCAGCATATTTTCTCGAGACCAAATTACAATATCATCACAATGGGTGCATTTGGAAACTTTCATTTCTTCCAGTTTTTTACGATTATAGGTCTGATTAGGATTGTCTTTGTCGGCATTTCCATAAACAAAAGTGAAGTACCAATCTTGTTTGGCGTAGACCCCACAATGTAGACAGTTAAAAGCATAAGTATTAACTCTCGGTTGGTAATATCTTGCCATTGAGATGAGAAATATTTATTGAAAATAAAGATTCTCACCCTATATTATCAAAAATGTAAATCTTTACTTTGCAAATGTTTATTTTATGAACAAATTTAACTTAATCCACTTATTACCCTACCAATGCCAGATAAACTTATAGCAGTGACAAGAACCTCATCCAAGGGCTCATCTTTGAGAATCACTCTACCTAAAGAAGTTGCAGTGAAGTTAAATGTTTCAGAATCGAAACATATAGGATTTTATGAGGTTAATGGAGAAATTGTGCTAAGGAAGATTAAGTGACCAGACATCTATATTATCCTACAACGTTACTTACATAACCTTCATAGGGTTATCTATAGAAATACTTCGATTTTAAATCGGACAGGATGAGCTATTTCAGTCGATCCTCCAATACAGTAAGTTCTTTGTAAAGATTGCTAACATCCAATTTAGTTTGCAATTTAATTTGAAGTAAACCTGTAAGCATCTTGAAACCAGCTATGACGCTAAATAAAAAATTAGCCATCCTTAGTATTGTGTTATTATCTATTTCTGGATACCTGAAACATGACCCTGTCCAATCAACATAAAATCCTGACTCTTTGATTTTCCCCGATAGTCTCATAAGTACGCTTTGGGTAGCATTCATATTCTGACTTATGAAATCAGTGAAGGAGGGAGAACTTAAAAGTTTTTCAAGTGAATCATCTCCCAGATTTGGATTTAAGCCATTGAGAAAATCTTTTGTAAAATCTTTTATTGTGACCGATTCAGGAGGAACGAAGCTAATTAAACCTCCGAGAAAATTTAGTATGTTAGTCTTAACCTTATGTTTTCTGAATGCAGAGACTAACTGTTTTTGACAATCTATCTTATTATTAAATTCTCTTACGCTAACTATAAAGTCGGAAAGCGATTTATCCAAATCTATCAATTTTTTCCCTGAAATCAATACATTTTTTTCTAAGCATATTAAAATAAGGAATCCTTTCACTGCTTCCTCTAGGCCAATCTCTAGTATTGCGCCTACAGTAGGCAATGATAGTCTTTGCGTGCATGAGTCTTCGAATAGTCTAAGAGAGTTTCTAACGCAAAGATCCAAGCCATCTAACGTAGGTTCAATTTCCATTATTCTAAAAGTCTATACAATGTATTAAGTTTCTCAGGCAGAATATGATAGACATTATTGCAAAACTTATTGTCTTAAGTCGATCTTAAAAGTCAAACCAAGAAAGAGATTTTCCAAGAACTTTCACCGAAACCATCTTTTATGATCTCATGATCAACAGACATGAATCTTAATCAAACGGGATCATCTGAGATTTACGAGGAGATTGAAAGCATCAGATAGTATAGGATTTTATGAGGTCAAAGGGGAAATTGTGGTAAGGAAGACTGAGTAGCACAAGACCTACTGAAGCATGATTTAACATAACTTCTTTCATTTTTTTAAGAAACTGGTTCCACGTTTTGTCTGATTACAATCATCATTAAATATCTCAAGTTTAATGACTGCTCAAAAATGGAAAAAAAATATAGCATATGTTATGAATTTCTCCTTCCTATTTTCGGCGTTATTATTTTCTTAACAGGGTATCTCGTACTCAAATATACAGCAAACACTCCCATTCTCTATAACAGTATAAAGACGCCATGGGGAATAATTACCTCTATGTTTATATTCGATGGCGATGGTAATGTTGTTGATTATGCAATTTATGCTTTAGTCTTCTGTGCAGCGAATGTTCGGTACAGCAGATTCATGAGAGTTAAAAGATACTTGCTTTCAATATGGGTATCCCTTCTATCAGCAGTAATAGGCAATGTTATAAATCTCATTGTTTATTGGCTTAGCGCACCAAATGGATATTCTCTTGGCCAATCCGGGATTGTTTATGGATTCATGGGTGCGCTCGCATTTATTGCCATCTTTGACATACTATTTTACTTATTATATTGTTATCATAAAAGGAAAAAGGAGATCAGTACCTTCAACATAAAACTAGGAGGATCGGAGAGGGCCAGAGGATTGGTAACCTATGTTTTTACAGTCTTGCTTTTTGGCATTACAATCATCTTTTTAGTCGTAGATTTCCCACTATTCTTTTCAGTGGCACCAGGAGTGGACTCATTTTTACATTTCATTTCATTTTTAAGTGGCTTCCTGATTGCTTCTGTTTATATAATTTTGTTCGGAGACAAATTGTTGTGGCTAAGACTTTAGATAAGAAAAGTGTTTTTAATTAACTTCCCAAAAGCTGTGTAAATCAAAATATACTATCCTAAATTTGGTCGTAACGTAATTAATAATGCCTCTCCATAAGGAAATAGCAAAAGAAATTCAAATCCTCGGAATCCGAGCATATTGGATTTTATGAAGTCAAAGGGGAGATTGTGGTAAGGAAGATTGAATAAATCAGATTCATTGATTGGTCAAAACCATGAACACATATTTCGGGTCGTTCATAAAGGATGTACTCTAATACTCGACTAATGGACTTCTCGACTGGACTGACCATTCCAGGAATTTCCGCCCATGAGTCATGTCATGCTGCATCCTTCACAGATTCTTGGTCAGGGTTTTAGCATGATTTCCGGACTTTTCCCTTCATGAAGCATACATGATTATAGGCAAAAATCGACAGCCCAAAGTCCAGAGTCTAGCAAAATCGTCCAGAAAAATACCCATAAATTGACGGCTGAACCGCTATTACTATGGATAAACGTTAGTCCAGGATCATGAGTTCAGTGCGTACCGAGTGGCCATTACCATGGATTCGCAGCCACTTTACAAGTTATTATACCTATTCTGGTGCATCAATGTGTAAAAAAATTTGTAAAGTAAACTTCATTAGACATGACAAATGTGAAGTGTCACGTTCCATCAGTTGATACGAATGTCAGATTGATCATAGAAGAGGGGTATTCAGTGTGACTCACATTCAAAGAAGGCATCCACTGCAAATCTTGATGATCTAAAGAATTTAATATCATTTTAAATAATAACCGTTTCAATCCGCTTGAGTCTCCTCTGGTCCTCTTAATTCTTCATCGATTTCGTCTTGTTCAGGTAATTTATTGAAGGCAATCCCTTCTCTTTCATTAAGTTTTCTATTTTTTGTAACTGGTCAGTCTGTTGTGCTTAACAATTTCATCCCGGTTTGCAACTTCTTTTGATAATTGATGGAGTGTCTTCTATGAAATTCTTACCTCTCAACTTTG
>JAJZYV010000059.1 GCA_021797955.1 Thermoplasmata archaeon | reverse complement strand
ATTTACAATTACCGTATCCTTAGGAATATTACATTTCACTTCACAGGAATATTCAATTCACAAATCATGGTGGGAATTGTGGGGATATAATGATCAAAAGAACTAATAATCATTCAGGATAAACCCCATTTAGAATCATTTCGGTCACGTTTTATATATTAATCAATGTAAAGATAGACAAAGATAATCAATAAGGTAAGGAGTTTTACGTCTTTGTGCTGGTAAATATGAATTTATTACATCCACAGAGTGCTTAAAATATGAATATACTATTTAAATAATGATTGGAAGTATAGAGGTTTCATGCGTTCTCCAGAAATTTTGCTATTTACTAAAAACTTTTCATTGTTTCAGCTAGGCGAACACGCATGATATCGAACCAGCTGATTGGAAATAGTTAACCATTCTTTAAAGCTGGTAATAGGGTAGGTTCTATCTATATTGATCCGTAATTTTAGTCGATTCAGTTTTAATAACTGAAATAGTATACTATATATACTCCTATGACAATTGCTACAAATGACTGACCTTAGTCCGACGATAATACTAGCCCTTACCTTTGTAGTTGGGCTCCTTTTAGGTCTTGCCATAAAGAAGGGTGTTGTAGCCCTTATTCTGGGACTGGTTGCAATATTTCTGGCATCATATATTGGATTTTCTCTGGCTCCAAATTATTCAGTTCAGGATATTCTCAATAAAATAGGAAGCCATACAAGCATTGTTGTAGATGAAGTTCAGAAGCTCATAAGCATAGGCTATGACGCATCGTTGACTATTACCATTGTTCTATTCGCCCTAGGCTTATTAATAGGCCTATGGAAAGGATGATTCTGCACATCAAATGGCATCCATGATTTTAAAGCATAAAGGTTTGCCTCCCTATGATGATTCGATGGAAACGCCAAGGCTGTGAAGATCTTTGAAGAAGTCAGCATAGCTTTTATTAACGTTTTCTGTGTTGCAGAGACTGGTATCTGATCCGGAAATAACTATTGCCACCGCTGCAGCCATTATCATCCTGTGATCTCTGAAATCTACTAATGATGGATGTTTAATTTCTTTCCCCTTTTTTATGATCAAAGTTGTGCCATCTTTTATTACGGATGCACCGAACTCCTCTGCCAGTTTTATAATGGATGAGGTCCGATCACTTTCTTTGAATGACAACCTGCCAATATTCCTAATTATTATTCCATTCTCTGAGAATATGCCTATGACTGACATTATGGGGGCAAGATCAGGGTTTTGATCTGCATCCAGTTCAATGGAATCGAGATGTGATTGCCGACATTCAATTTCCAGACCTGCATTATCTGTGTAGAATGTTTTCACATATGGTTTCAGGATGTTGAGTATGGCCGAATCAGGTTGGAGTGAATTTGCAGAGAGCCCTGATAACCGAATTCCTTCCTTTGAAGAGAGCAGCCCAAGTATTATAAAATATGCTGCTGAGGAGTAATCTGCTTCAACCATCACTTCAATTTGCCCCTTATGGGGTGAACCGGAAACTGAAATGATTTGCTTCTCTCTCTTAACTGTAAAACCAAAATCTGTTAAACACTTTTCAGTGATGTCAATATAGCCAGTGGATGTCTTTTTTCCTTCGATGATTATTTTTCCTTTGAAAAATCCTCCGGCGGAAAGTAACATTAGGGAGCTTACGAATTGAGAACTCAATTCTCCATTGATCTTTATGTCTTTGGATTGAATGCCAGATGAGTCTATCTCTATCTCATCCTTAGAGATCCTGTTTATTTTTACACCTGCTGCAGAGAGAGCAGCTTCTAATGGTCCGTTTGGCCTTACCGAAAGTGATTCTGCAAGCTTATAGCGAGTTCTACACCTCATTCCAGATATGAAACCCATTGATAAGCGGTAAGAAGTGGCTGATTCTCCAACATAGATTTTTTCGGGGCATTTGAATTTTCCAGTTATCAATACTTCATGATCTTTATAATCAACCGTAAAGTTTGAATCGTTTCCTATACCCATTGCCACCATTTCGTCTTCGGAACCTGAAACGTGAATGATCTTTGTTTTACCCTCTCTGGCCATTGCCAGAAGAATGTACCGTTGTGTGAAACTCTTGCTTGATGGCGGCCTTATAGTTCCAGTTAAACGGTGTGCTTTCAATTTAACTTTCATATATTTCCTCCGTTTTTGCTGGTTTATTTGTTAAGTGACTTCTTATTGGAGAAAGATTAAGCTGTTTTAATTTCTCATAGGCCTTCAATGCCTCATCTTCTTTGTTAAATACAGCAAATATTGCTGGACCTTTCCCACTCTGCCCAAATATCAGAGGACGGGTATCTTCAACGGAACCCAGAATATGAGGATCTCTTCCTAAAATATCCATGAATATGTCACCATTGGCTTTCATGGCATCCATGAATTTTCCATTGATTACCATTTCCTCAACGCCGTTAAATGCCTTCAGGTATTTGGAAAAGTCAATCTTACCCATGTCAAAAGAACTTCTTTCATGATTCCCCGGGATTATTATGACGTCTCTTTCCTCTATTATAGATCGCTTAAAGAGAATTTTTTGATTGTTATCGGTATAGCATAAACCGCCGAAAATACATGAACAAATATCGTCAAAGGCACCGGTATATGAAATTTTCAGGAGTTTTGAAATATGAGCTGATTCCTCTGCAATCTTCAGTTCTGATTCAAATATTCCAAACATTTTATTCAGTGAAAGAAGAACTCCAGAAACCATTGCACTGCTACTCTTTAGACCCATTCCCTGTGGTATGAACGAATCTATTTCAATCTGTGGAGGATTGGCAATATGATATCTTTCCTGAATTATGGAGACCAACTCTTTGAATTTACTGTGAGATTCTCCTGTTTCCCTCATTGTAATTTTCATGGGCAGATCGATTGCAACAGAAGCACCATGACCGTTGGCGAATGCGCTTAACACGGATAAACCTCCATTGATTGTAGTTCTGACTGTTTTCATTATTGTCCGCTTCCCTCAAGATTTTTTCTCACTGCGTTGAATATTTCCATGTCAGGATAACTTCCATGGAATAGATTGAATGATTCATATGCCTGCTGGAAGAACATTTCCCTTCCGTTGATGCATAATGCCTTTGCCTCTGCAGCAGTCTGTAAAAACGGGGTATCTGTCTTCGTGTAAATCAGGTCAATGGCCACGGCATCCTTTGAAAAGTTCATTTTCTTCACCGGTGATGCATCATCCTCATTTATTCCAAGGGGCGTACAATTTATAATGATATCATATTGATTTTCTGTTGAATAGCCAAGAATTTCAGTCCCTTCAAAATATTCAAATCCCTGAAATTTTGATTTTGCCTTAAGCGGATCTCTGGATAGAACTGTTATTGAATCTGGATCGAAGTCTGAAACCAATGAATATAGGATTGTTCGGAATACTCCGCCTGTGCCTGCAATGCATACCTTCTTACCGTGAAAATCAACTGAATTCGCTTCCACCGTTTTTTTAAATCCTGCATAATCTGTGTTATGAGCCAGAAGTGTGCCGGCTTCATTGCTGATTACATTGGCGCTACCCAATCTCCATACTATTGGATCTCTCTGCTGTATATATCTTAAGATAATTTCCTTATAAGGCGATGTTACGTTAAAACCGGTCATGGATGAACTTGCAAATTCAATAAAACGATCCATTGATCTCACGTCAAGATCAATTGCAGCGTAGAAACACTTCATTTTGCTTTGAGCATATATGCTGTTGAAGAGTCTTTGACTCCATGATTGCCTTACTGGTGAACCTATGAGACCTGTGATTTTCATTTATCTCTCGCCCTTCACTGTTTTCCAGAAAATTCATGAAGCGATTCTGATATGATTTCCATGGGGACAGCATTCAAGGACATTTCGCCTAATTTAACCGGTAGTGGAATATAGATATTACCGTCGCGGGTCTTCTTGTCGTTTCTGATGATGTGTAACATATTTTCTATGCTGTATTGAGCTGTGTTTACAGGTTTAATTGAAAATTTGTTCATGAATTCTGTGATAATGGAATAAAAATCGTCTTCTGCTATACCCATTTTTCTTGATATCATTGATTCCACCAGCATGCCCGTAACAATGGCCCTTCCATGACTTACTGCAGATTTTGAAATACTTTCCAGAGCATGCCCCACGGTATGACCGAAGTTAAGTTTCGCCCTTATTCCATTCTGATCATAGAAATCCCTTGACACAATATCGTGTTTGATCCTGACACTCTTGGATATTAATCTGGTTAGAGATTGTTCATTCTTTATTTCATGCAAATCGTTAAACTGTGAAAGCACTGAGAATAAATCTGTCTTTTCAATTATGGCATATTTTATAATCTCGCCAAGACCATCCCTCAAGTAGGAATCTTCAGAAGCTGTGAGAAAATATGTATCAGCCAATACAACCGATGGTTCGTAAAATGTTCCGATAACATTCTTTACCCCGCCATAATTGATTCCGTTCTTTCCGCCTATGGAACTGTCGACCTGAGAGAGGAGTGTGGTCGGTATTGCCATTAGCTTCATTCCCCTCTTGTATGTGGCTGCCACAAACCCTGTCATATCTCCAACCGTTCCACCGCCAACATAACCTATGAGGGAATTTTTCTCGATCTGGTTTTCCAGCATCACGCTCATAATTTTCTGATAACTCTTGATATTCTTAAGATTCTCCCCATCAGAAACTGTGAATTTAATGCTGCCTTCACCTATATTTCCAAAATCTGGCAGATACTCGTGAAATTTTTTGTCCACATTGCTGCTCACAATAAATATGGCCTTCTGATTATCCTTGGAATAATCCCAAATATGTTGGAGAATTTTTTCACCGATGATATAAGTTGTTTCAAATTCCCCTCTCTTTAATATGAATCTCTCTGCCTCGGTCATTTTCTTAACAACAAATGCTCAGTCCATAATATATTTAGTCATTTGAAAAGCCTCAATATAAGGGAGATTAACAAGGCGGTACAACATGTATTCGCAGACCACTACTAAAAATGTTTTTAGACATAGCAATGATTATGACCATATGCTGATGTATCAAAACATCCATGAAAAATTAACTTCGACAATTAGAAAAGTTATACCTGAATTTAAAGAGGAAGATCTGAGCTTTGATAAGACCGGTCACTGCGATTTGACGGTACGCACATTCAGGTATAAAGGGGATAACATGGAGCAGTTGAAATCAGCACTTCTTGAAGAAAGCTTTGTTAAGAGCGCGGTGGTCGAAGGAAAATATCTCAACCTCTCAATAGACTCAAACTTTCTCTTATCAATTATGCATTCCTCAATTTCCACTACAGGTCAATATCCTGACGTGTTTCAGGATCCGGAGAGGGTAAGTGTGGAGCATACAAGCATAAATCCAACCGGTCCCATACATGTTGGACGGGTCAGGAATTCCATAATTGGGGATTCTATTTCGAGACTTCTCAAAAGATTCGGATACCGTGTGACAACCCAGTATTTTGTCAACGATTCCGGTAAACAGATGATGTCTTTATACCTGGCTTATGAGAAATACAATGCCAATAAACAACCGACTCCTGAATTGCTTCTGGACGGATATAGAAGAATTTACAGGGAAATGGAAAGCTCAGGTTCCGAAGCAGAAGTAGAAGAAATGATAAAAAAATATGAGGAAGGCGATCCTGTATTAATCAATAAGGTACGCAAAATAGCCGGGGTTATGCTTGATGATATAAAGAACGATCTAAAGGCAATAGGTATCAAGATCGATGATTTCACTTGGGAATCAGATTTTATAGTCTCTGGGGAAGTTAAAACACTCATATCTTCTCTTTCAGATTCAATTAAGTCAGAAGGTGAAGCAAAGTATTTAGAATTGAATGATGGAAGGAAGGTTTTTTTGACCAGAAGTGACGGTAGCACCCTATACGTTGTCAGGGATATAGCATATCACATGTACAAGCTCTCACAAAGTGACTGGCTAATCACCGTCCTTGGAGAGGATCATTCTGAACATGGGAAGATCCTGACCGAGATATTGAAAACGCATTTTGATCTCATTAAGAGACTTGATTTCGTATTCAACGCGTTTGTTAGTCTGGAAACTGGAAGCATGTCCACAAGAAAGGGAAATGCGGTAACCCTCAAGGAGCTTATTGAAAAAACCTATGAGAAAAGCAGGGAGATAATTGTAGAAAAACGTGGTGAAAAAGACTCCAATGATGAAATAGCCAGAAAGATAGCAATTTCTGCCATAAGATTCAATATTCTCAAGGTAAGTGCGTCTAAGGCAATGATTTTCCGATGGGAAGATGCCTTGGATTTCAACGGCGATAGTGCACCGTTTGTTATATATTCCTATGTCAGAGCTTCAAATATAATTAAGAAAAGTGAAATGAATATGGATAATGAAACTTCAAGCATATCCGACAAGGAACTTGCCCGAGAAGAGAGAACTCTCGTTCTAAATATGTATACCTATCCGTTTATTCTATCAGAGGCGGTAAAAAACCTTAAACCTGAAGCACTTGCAAATTACGCTTTTATGCTTTCTAAAACATTCAATGACTTCTATGAAAAATGCAAAGTTAATGATCAGGATTCAGAAATAACCATAAGAAGGCTTATGACTGTAACAGTTTATAAATCAATTATGGAAGATATTTCTTCAATCATTGGAATTCAATTAGTAACAGAAATGTAGATAAAAACTTAAAAAGTAAAAAAAGTTAAAAAGTTGGAGAATAAGTTACTTCTTATTCTGATCTTTCTTTGCATCTTCCTTTTTTGGTGTTGCAGGGTTAGCTGGCTTTGATGGGGTTATAGCTGTTGTTTTATCTCCACCTTTCTTTGTCATTGGGAATTTTCCTGCACTGACTCTGTAATATATCAAGCCAATTACGACTATGATAGCTATTACTGACCCGATAATTATTGGAACATTGTATGGGGATGATGCAACATTTACGCTTGTTGAATATTCTCCAAGGTTTGAAACAAAACCTGGTTGGTTAGGTGCGCTCACATTAACAACGAGACTTACAGTTCCTGCAGTTGAAGGAGTCCATGTTACAGATACATTGTCAGTGCCATTTACAGCCAGAGCCTGATTCGTAAATGCCTGGTTTACAACAACTGACCCGGAAGCGATAAGGTATACTGTAAAGTTGTTAGCTGCTTGTGTACCAATATTCTTGATATTTACGTGGATGGTCTTGCTTATGCCAGCCTGGAAATTTCCTGTATAGTAAATGTTCTGAACAACAAGGCGTGCTGATTGTACTACCATATGCACAGTCTGATTGTTGTAGGCGCTTACGTTTGATGGATTTGTTATTTTTAGTGACACTATTACGCTTGAGAGATTCAGGAATTTGACTGCCACCCATGAACCGTTATAGCTTCCACCCACTTTCATATAACTGCTTGAAGATTGCTTGTCAGCAGTGCTGTTAATATGCATGAATTCCCAGCTATATTTCCATTGGGATGAGAATGAGGCGTTTGTAACTGATCCATAATACTGATCTGATGAATAGTTGGCTGATAATATTGTGACATTGGAGGCAACTGGTGCCGTTATATTCTTTCCAGCAGAGTTCATTATCGTAATGACAGGTGTAGGGGCAGTTGTATCATTAACAAAGGCCTTAAGAGTCAGATTCAGTGAAGTGAGGGCAACAGATGTTACGTTGATCGAAACATTCTGTCTCTTTATCTGACCATTTACAGGTATAGTTGGCTTTGAGAATGAGTAACTTGCAGTGGTACCCTGAGTCTTGTAGCTGTTAGCAAATGTCCAGTTAAATACAAGAGGAACCTTGTAAACTGTTCCGTTAACCATTACTGGAAGTGAAGAGTTGTCTGAGGTAAATGATATCTGGCTGGATTGTGGAACAGAGAAATAATATGTGAGGTTTGAAGGCAGGGAAGTTTTGTTAACTAGCTTATGTACTGCAATGCCGTATTGGTTTACATATGAATATGTGAAGTTAACCACCGGTGCAGTGGTTGGGCTCATTGCATATACCATGAACTTAGTAGTATTGTTAAACCCAGAAGAACTGGTTCCATTTATTTGAATAGTGTGTGTACCTGCTGTCAAATTTATTGTTATGGCGCTTGTGTGATATAATTTGCTGCTTACATTCCAGGTAAATGATGTTCCTGGTGAGCTGTAATCGTACTTCTGATTCACGGGGTTATAGAATGCGTTTGATAGGTTCATTGTGAAATTTACACCTGCGGGCACTACGAATATTGTGTTCTTTTGGGTGCTGTTCAAGGTGTAAGACTGCGATACCATCTTGCTCCATGAAAAGACCATCTGAGAGTTAATAAAAATAGGTTTCTTAACTGATGAAAAGCCCATACTGACCCATTGAGGTGATGAGATTGGATATATCTGGAAAGGATTGCCAAAGGTTGTTGAAACTGGAGCACTTGAAAGAGAGTATGAACTGTTAACATATTTTATTGAATATGAATACTGAACATTACCTGATATGGCTGAAGTACCAAGATCGTATAACTTCAAGTTCATGTTCTTATAATCGGATTGATTCATACCATTATTTACATATGTTGCAGTTACATTGTCGATAACACTGTTTGACTTTAT
>JAJZYV010000058.1 GCA_021797955.1 Thermoplasmata archaeon | reverse complement strand
TTCTTCCAACTATTGTAAATATGACCCTATCTACGACTATCGGTTTGAATATCTCAGCAACATCTAGATTCAAACTAAATCTCCTGAAATTTGATGCGTGTAGAAAACCGATTCTTGGGTCTAAATGGGTTTTATAAATCTCCGAGAGTATTGAAGTATACATAACACTGTTTCCAAAACTTATTAGTGCATTGATGGGGTTTGATGGTGGCCTTCTTGTTCTTTTATCATATCTAAATAGCGGGTCTCCCAGTATTTTATTGAAGATAGAATAATACTTTTCTCTGGCATTTCCTTCAAATGCCATAAGAGATTCTGTATTATCTGCAGATAGGGCGCCGCTAATTTGAGCTTTGACATCACTTATATCATCTTCTAAATCTTTCCCACGTGAATTATAATAATTTAAAACCTTCAGTATGTTTTGAATCGATCCATCTACAAATTTCTTGGCCAGATTCAGTCTTAAATTTTCATCTATGTAATGTTTAGCCTGGTTTATTATCATCTCTCCTGATACAATGTGCTCTCTAGGATATATTGATCCAGAATAATATCCATAATAGTTAAAGTAGTGTAGTATTATGCCCTTTTGAGATAGAAAATTTAGGAGTTGAGAATTTATAGTTACTTCCCCAAATAGGTAAATTTCTGCAACAGTTTCAATCGGAACAAATTTCTTAGTGGAGCTATTCTCTATGAACAAAGTATTGTCTTTTCGCTTAAACTCACCACTTGAAAAAATGTAAATAGATTTCTTCATATCTTAAATCAACTCCAACAGAATTCCGAATATGCGCAAGAGTGGCAAAAATTTATTCTCACCAGTTTAGGAGGCATCCCTTTGGTCACTATCCTGGATATTTCAAGAACGACTTTCTCCATTTCAACAAGGTCATTCTGGTCGAACGTAACATCTATAACTTTACGCTCCTGGGGGATCCTAAGTTCTCCTTTTACTTTAACTCCTTTGAGAAAGAATTCCATCATGTAATATTTCAATTGTAAAATTGCTGGTTCGAGATATTTGGAACTTATCTTTATCTCAGATACTACTAATGATCCATTCTTCTCATGAAGCATATCTATTCTTGAATTTTCTAATATCAATTCTTTTTTATTTCTCTTGAAATGTTCCTCATGAATGTTTTTCCCCTTAAGAAGTAGTTCATTTTCTTGGTCAGGTTCAAGTTTATGCGCCATTAACCATACTTCCCTTTCGCATACCTTGTAGTACCATATGAGTGTTCCCCCTATAGTTAGTTCCGTGTTTGTCGTGGGTTATTAACTGAATAAAAGCTTATAAATATTGTTTAAAGGGCAATAAACTTTTCCTCAATTCTATCTAATCCAGTTTCCTCATTATAATAACCTTCAACCAATTCCTGTTTTAGGAGAAAAATATCTGAGTTAAACGATATCTGCGATAGCCCTAAATTAGAAACAAAACGCTCATCAACGGATATTATATATTGCATGAAATCAGCTTTCCGTTCCATCAGATTTTTTTTTCTTTGTATTGGGTCTTTTATTTCCATTACATTCCTCCTGTACCATGCCAGTACCTCGCTAGAATCGCCACACTTTTCTACGAATAGATCAATCATATGTCTCCTTTTATCTAGAATAGAAAATTTCTCTGGTACATTCTTGTCGGTTTCCGACATGGTTCTGTTGAAGTTTAGCTTTGACATATTCTCCAGTAATTTATTACACTTAAGAGAGAGGGGGAGAAGGTTGCTTTCGCTTATTTTTTCAAAATAAGTATTTATTAGTTTTTGAAAGTCGGATTCCATAATTTTCCCATTGAAGCTTTTCATGACTTTCACGGATAAGTCCATTGACTGTTTACCATAGACATATTTACTGTAATCGGGATAATCTTGGTTTGTTTCAGGTGATTCGCTACAATTTACTATAGTGACTTTCCCTACCGAATCAAGATTTCCGTTTCTGTTACATCTTCCAGCTGCTTGTACTATACTGTCTATTGGACCCATATCTCTTATAATTGTATCAAAGTCAATGTCCATTCCTGCTTCAACTACTTGTGTTGAAACAAGAATTATTTTGCTATGAGTTTTGAGAGATTCCCTGATAGCTTTTATCCTAGAAACTCTATCTTTCGGAATGATATTTGTCGATAGATAGTACAATGTCACCTTTTCCGCAACTTGTTCCAGTTTGGATTTTATGATTCTATATAACTCAATTGAACTTTTTATTGTATTTTTTATTACTAGAACAGATTTATTGTGATTGATGGACTCTATGGCTTCGTTAGCAATATATTCCATAGAAACCGGTTCCATATTATTAACTATGAGGGTTCTATTTAAATTTTCTGGATATTTCTGAAACCCAAGCTCGATAAATTCGTTGCTATCAAGCATCAAAGGCTGTGTAGCAGTCATTAAGATAAAAAAAACATTTAATTCATTAGAAAGTTGTTTTATTATCTCTCCAATAATTTTCCAAAGCTCTACGTTTATGGTTTGAATTTCATCAAGAATTATGATTGAGTTTGCGATTCTGTGGAACTTCCGTATGGATCTATTTCTATTACCTATAATAGAATGGAAAATCTGGACAAATGTAGTCACGATAACCTCACTATCCCACGATTCTGTTAATGCGGATGCAAGGTCCATAGGTGAATCTTCATTGGATATATTTCTGTCTATATCTGATAAATGGTGATGTTTAATTACAAATCTTTGCCTCTCCGTGGAATAATTTTCTACAGGCTTAAACACATCATCGATTAATGAATATGTCTGATCGATAATACTTGTAAATGGCAAACAGTATATAATTCTGAAATAATTACTGCCATTTGTGTGCAACTTTTCTCTCATCTTTATTGCAGCATATAAGGAAGTCAGAGTTTTTCCAGATCCAGTTGGGGCCGTAATGGTGAATATATGATTTGATAAGTCCAGATTTTCAGTATTCTTTGAAACACTCCTGTACAAATCACCCCTTAGCCGTAGAAGTTCTGGATTACTATCATTGTTTCTCATTTTCCTCAAATAATTCTCCACGAGGAGGTTTCCAAAGTTTGGCCTTCTTAAATCTTTTACGTTTCCAGCACTTCTCTTGTCTCCGTCAAGTAGTGAGGAATAAATTAACATGAAATGAAAATAATTATCGAGGTTTTTATTGCAAGGAAGCTCTCCTTCAATCTTTTCTCCAATTCTTATAAGTTTATTTATCGTTTCAACCCAGCCGTTCGATAAAAAGTCTCGGACATTAAAATTCTCAGGGATAGTCACATAGTTGCCTTTTTTTATATTTTCTTCAATTTCCGGGATAATATAATCTGCATTTGAGAGTATATTCTTCAATTGTGTATCGATATTTTTTACCTTAGAATAAATATCCGGATCTTCTATTTCTGAAATGTTCCCAAATGTATTTCTCCCAAAGCTCTCTAACAAATTGGTTAAATTTCCATGGTGATGTTTTATAGACATATATATTAACATACTCCATTTTTCATCCATCTTTGAAAGCAGGTGAAAACCAAGAAAAGCTCCAAAGATTGATGAAACCAAGGAGTGCTGGTTCAAGCTACTTCTTTTGCGTTTACCACCTATATATTCTTGGAAATAGGTAGTGTATTTTCCAAAGTCGTGAGATACTCCAGATATAAATGCGCACTTCTTCAGTATGTCTTTTTCCATTATTTCGAGTTCATCTATGTACTTTGCTGCATTTGTTCCCGTTTCCCAAAGATGTTCTTTAAGAAGTTTTTCTGAAACTACCTTGCCATTTACTGTATCCATCGGATGTGAAATAAATTTCATTGTCCGTTCAGAACCTCCTCCGGAAAAACTATTGTCTCACATATTTTTTTATTAGAATCAATATAGGATATTCTATGGAGGGGAAAACTTGCATTTTTTATATTTATTGTGTTGCAATCTTTCTCATATAGCAGTTTTATATTTTTTCCCGGTTTTCTATCCGGGTAGAAATGAAAAGGGAATATATCGTTTACAATCTTTAAACCAGAATTTTTGTCATTTAAAAGTGAATCAACTGTTTCCTCTACAGCAACTAATGGTGTTTGAACTTCTTCAAATAATCTCTTTTCCGATATTATATCCTCGTCGACGGATTTGGATACCAACTCAGCTGAACACAGAAACTGTGCAGAGCCAAACGATGTTGGGTAGAATGATTGTTTCAAACGGAGTCGATCACTTATTTCTTTCAGAATTTCATTATCATGCCTCAAATAAATTCTATACCGAAGGTTTTCATCAAAGATTCGCGGAACTATTAACTCAAACGGAATTTGGGTTCTTCCTGACCACCCATTGAGATCATACTTTTCTTTTACAGAGAGGTAATTAACAGTTTGCATGACACTTCTTGTTTTTGTTTTGGAAGACATTACAATTGCGCAATTTCGCGGTGAGAATAACTCATAGTATGTATCACGATCTTTTCCCAGAATAGCACTTATTATGCCTTCTATTACAGTTCTCGGTGGAAAGGGGTATGAAAGTGATGATGAATTTGTATAGAATTTCTTGAAGTGTGCAAATTTGCCTATTAAATCAAATATAATAATATTATTATCTGCCGTCATGCCTTATTCATGCTCTTATTCCTTCGATTGCAACCCCTGTTCCCTTCAGCATTTCTTCCAGAGTAAGTTTTTTACCTCTGAATTCCAAATCCAAGCTCGGATCAACCCAATAAAGAATCTTACTGATCGATGCATTGTTTATTTTTATTTTATTTACAAGGTTTTCCAATTCCAGCTTAACATCGCCAATACCCCGCAAATTTTCTCGTTCCTTCAATATAAGTTGTTCTCTCCAATCACCCATAATAGTTTCTTGATCTTTGTACAAAAATCTCATATACAGCCTGGGAAATTGACCAATTTTGCTTCTGGTTGCCTGCTGTGGGATCGCTTTAATCATGCTTCTGTCGAGTAAATTAAGATCGGTTTCCACCATTCCTGAGTGCTTTACTCTGTGCCCGCTTATTGATCCGTAAAAACCTATCAGCGAATAATACACTCTATAGTCTTTTCCAATAGTTCCAGCACTTTTATTATCTCCAGACGAGAATTTAGAGGTTATTGAATAGGTATCAACAAGATCAACTTCATTCAGGGAATACCCCCAAGTAAATTGCACAGGACCTGTAATCTTTATGGAATCTCCAGTTTGTTTCCCCTCCTTCTTTTGTATTGTTATTGTTGCTCCGAATATTCGAATATCTACGAATTTGGAAACTAACGATCCCAGATCATCCGGGGTTCGATCACTACCTAATACATTTTTCAGTCTTTTAGTTGCATTCACAACTTTTCCTTCTTCGTTGTTCTCGATAAATATCTGATTACCTGTATCCTGAAGGTAGTCTCTTATGTATCTCTTAAGTCTGACGTCTGTGACAAGATTCCTCCTTGTTTCATAATCCATCCTGGGACGGTTTTCATCATCAGGATCTCCATTGGGGTTTGCAAGTTGCGCGTCATACAAGAACAAAATTTCTCCATTATTCAATTTTCATCATCTCCGTGTTTTCCTCTTTAGGTTCTAGTTTCTTGGGTCTGGAATAGTACTCAAAGGATATCCCAGAAAGAATATAAAAAGGGACTTCGTTATTCATATTTTCAACATCTTTAGAATTTAAATAACCATCCAGATTCTTATGAGCTAAATAAAGTATTAATTGATCCTTTGGAAAGCCAAGCATGTCATAATTTTTCATAGATTCTGTCAGTTCATTAACGTATCGAACCAACGATTTTTTATTCATACCTTTAAAGTTAATCTTATCAAGCACTGGCTGTTTCCCAAGTTTCTTGAACTGGGCAGTCATAAGTCTTCCAGTTTCGAAACCGAGCCAGAACAAACCCTTCTGAACATCTGAATACATTTCAACTTGAACAAACTCAATTCCTTTCTTAATGGCATAATCGTAACGGTCTTCTTCCAAAATTCTATCTTTTCTATCAATTTCCGACATTTCAACACTCCTTAATTCTTTCTCGCTCATCATCTCCATCTTTAAAAAAAGATTTAAAATATTCATCTCCATAATGATTCTACAGAAAACAAAATAATTAAAATTATCTCCAAGATATATTCCTCTGAGACGTTCGAGCATCTTTCTTACTATTTTTAAATCACGTGGTATTTCCTCCTTGATCAAGGAAATGATAAAGTCAAGTGATTTTTTTCTTTCGGTTAAATTCGACTTGCCGTATACAGGTTGTATATAACTATAAACCTTAGAAAGATTGAGAGTTAAATCATTATCAGGTTCAAATAAATAATTTATCTTATTCGCAGAGTCGCGCAAATTCTTTGCAATTCCATTAATCCTGTTTTGTGGAATTTCTTCCAGAACTCCAGACACTTTGAATTCAGAGCTAGCTCCACCCTTCTTGGGTTTCGTGAATAATATGGTGAGAGAGTAATTCTCATAACTTCCTTTTTCTGATTCCTTTAATTTGTTCTCAAGCTCTTTAAGACTCTTATAATTCATAATAGTTTCGAATCTATTCATCAAAATTCCAGACATACGATCAAAATCGTTTGTTTCACTAAGATGATTTGGAGAATAAGGAATAACATAAGCCGGGAAGTCTCCAATTCTGGTTTTCATTTTATTTTTTAAATATTTTTCTCCTAACAGCCATTTTTCCAAACAGTCATGACATAATACCATGTTTTTTGCAAAACCTTTTTCAGAAATCTCACTGGAAAACGATATTTTGTCAGTTATAAAATATTTGAATTCGATTTTCTTCGTATCCTCAAATGAGACAAGTGCTTCCTTTCCACAGATTGAACATATTCCTAGGAAGTTGTTGTTATTAGTATTCAATTTCTCTTTTTTGATCAACTCTATGTATTCTAAATCTTTACATAGAAGCCTATTATTTTCCATAACGGATAATAAAATAATATCCTGGTTCTTATCAACAATTTTACTTACGATCTGCTTCGAAACATCCTCCATACAGGCTTTAAATTTTCTTTCCTTTGAGGCAAAATTAGGCTTAGTTACGTTAATTTCGCTGATTTTATCAAAATCCAATACTAATCTTGTCTTCCCGTCATTCACAACTTCATTTTTATAGAATGTGGTCAATATGCCTTCGATCTTTTGACGCAATGGACTTTTTTCACTTAATTTATTTTTTAGTACCTCCAATGAATCGCTTAATATATAATGCATTGCAGGTGCTGTCGTTGTCAAAGCCCACTGCTTTGAATTTGCTTTTGAGTTCCCCACCCATAAATACTCTTTTGCAATTACCGTCAGATTTAAACTTTCATTAATTTTTTTAGTTTTAAAACTCACAGTCTGAGGCCGAGCGAGGGTATCAAAACTTATTTCAACGATTACTCCTTCTTTATTTTTTTTGGTGACTGGTATTGTTTCAATTAATTTATCTATAATAGAATCATTTTCATTACTGTCTTTCGATAACGTTTTCCCTAAGGTAATGAGTGGTACTATCATTTTATTTTTCTCCTGTTCCAAAAATCCTGAAGCAACCAAATCCTTCTGAGTTTTTCGCCCCTAATCCGCCATAATATGCTAATTCTAAAATCTTTGGAGGGGCCATAAGCCGAAATGATCCCATCCATGCTTTTATTATGGTGTCTTTGAACCTTAGGACCTTCTGATATTGAGGTGCGTCTTGAAACATCGGTTTAATTGCTATTTTTCCCATCTCGATTCTTTCTGAAGGGTATAGAACTTGAAATTTTTCTATTAAATTATGAGCTATAAGCTCCCCAAATCCAACTTCATGTGGTGAAACATAGTTTGTAAATCTTTTTCCATTCCTATTTTCTGCCCTATAAACAGTCACTGGAGACATCATTTCCAATTGTATGTTAGACTTATTAAGATTCACATAAATTGGCACAAAACCATTCACTTCTACTTTTGTTCCATTAATGTATAAATCTTCTGACGATATGATGCCTTGTATTAATTCTGAAACAAATACATCTTCAATTCCAGAAACAGTTATACTGATAGGAGAAGAGAAAACAATATTATTTTTCTCTTTATCGATTTTATAATTTCCATAAATCCTAGAAAATGTAAATAACTTAAACCTTTTGTTTCCACTCATAAATCCTTGTTCATGGTATCTAATCTGCAACCTCTGATCCTTTATATGATTATATATTAAACCTTGAATAATGTGATTGTAATGAATAGGAAGGATCAGATTTCGCTCAAAAGAAAAAGTAAATTTAACTCTCACTCTTTAGCCATAATCCATACATTAATTAATTTTTGTATTTATCTGGATCTTAAAATTTTATGCTCATCACCGTGGATATCTTTGTAACTGGCATCACACCTCTAAAATATTCACAACCATCATCTTCTCTTCACCTGTTGACCTTTTTAAACGTGTAAATGGCTGGTTTCGAAAGACTGCCAACCTTTTGAGACCGTCAATCTCATTTTGGTATTACTTTCCACTTGAGGAGTCACCAAGCCATTTCATTTCTCCTTTTGAAATATCCTCCTCATCTGTCAAACAGAGAATTTCCTACCTGAACTTCCCCTAATTTAACCCATAGGTATCATGTCCTTGAAGAGAT
>JAJZYV010000057.1 GCA_021797955.1 Thermoplasmata archaeon | reverse complement strand
TCTATAAATAAACGTTAGCTGACTTTTCATTGAAAAACTTTTAGACAACTATAACGCTCATATGAAAACTGTTCCAATGATAGGCTGTTTCTTTAGAAAGACCTTGAAACGTGTTAATTAAAAATACAATAATCTGGTGGAAAAGTAACCCTAAAATAATAGATAATTCCTGGCATTACGGTTTCGGATCGATATCATTGGTCATAAGCCAAATATTTATTATAAAATTTAAAGATATCTCTTATTCATGGCTTTTGAAAGATGTACCCTATTCTCTGCATTATCATCTAACACCACAAAAATATCGGGCACATTTAGCTTGGTTGACTACCGTAATAATCTTTACATGTCGAACGAAGCCAGTAGAATATTTGATTTTTACGAATCATTTCCCGATTCTGAATCACTTATTAAATGGATGAAGGAAAGACCACATGGTAAAACCACTATCTATGAGTACCCCGGAAACAAGGATATCGTTGTCGTAATACCAACTTCTAATTTTGACGGAGATCTCGCAAAGTACAGTCGAGACGTTGTTTTTAAAGGATTGCATATAATATTTGTAGAAAGTGGTTTTCCCAAAGACAATTATTTCAATTATGCTTATAGTTGCAACGTGGGAATAAGGAGTGCTTTGCAACTTAATCCAAAAAAAATAGTTATTTCCAATGATGATATGAGAAAAATAGATGACGTATCAACGCTAATATATGAAATAGAGAATTCCAACAAGGATGCCCAGGTAATATGGACAGAGGAAAATAATTTTTTGGAGCATAATTTTGACCTACTTGTTGCAACTGTTTTGCTTCGCCTTTTTATGAAAGCATCAAAGATTTTGAACATTTTTTCAAAGAATCCAAAAGTAAGGACTTTATATCTTTTAGAGAAATTTAATATTTATTTAACCCCTAAGTATGCAAAATCCAATTATAATCGCATGTCGAAGGTCCTTTATAGGGTTATTGGAACTTATAAAGTGGCCGGCCATTTTGCAATCTATAACTCAGATTTCATCAGATCACAAGGTGAATTGCTGTTCGACGAAACTTTCATAAACGGTTTTGAAGACACATGGTTAGGTATAAACATAGCAATGAAGAAGATTGTATGGGATATCGTTAATTATAAAATTAGTCCGATAGGGGGTGCATCTCTTGGAAAGGGAAACTTAAGATATCTAAGGGATTTTGCCAATCTTGCCTTGTATAACTATTATGTGAAAAAGAATCGATCTACAATCTCAAAGATTAATCCGTCACATGAAGTTAACGAAGTATAGTACTTTTCTACCGAAAGCTGGATTGACAATTTAACATATATGAGTTCCAATCTAAATTTATTTAGATGCTTTTTTTAATTTGTTTATCGTTATAAGATAATATAACTTGACTATTGGTAAACCTATAAATCTTTTAAGTACCAGCAAAAAGTACCAGATCAATAAGTCTAATTTTCTTAATTTAAAATAGCATTTAAGTGCTTTTTTAAAAAAGTTAGATATACTATATTTTTCATTTAACCCTGTAAATGCTACCATTAAGTCTTCATGAACTAGAAACATTTCTAATACCTCTATTGAATGTGTATTTGTAAACAAACTGTAAGCTGATCTGAATGACTCCAGTGAATTTTTATAGAAATTTCCCCTTCTCTTCATAAAATCATTAAACGATAGAAATGTTGTTGTCAAGCTCTCATGTACCCTGTAATAGGTGTTGGGTTCAAAATCACATATAACAGGATCTCCATTAGAAATCCCGATCAAAAACAACAGTCTATCGGCACTTGCTGATGAATTCGAGAGCACAGATATCTTACTGAGCGCAATTTTCCGGTTAATGCACATCATACTCGCATACCAGTCAGATCTGTGGCGCAATAGTAAGTGTACATTTTTATTAATATCAGAAGCATTTTTTAATTCAATTGAACCATTAGTTTTCTTAGGAGGAATTTTACTGTTTATTTTACCGCGCTCATTTATCGTAGTAAATGAATTGTGGTAAAATGATATCCTGCCATACTTTTCAATAAACACTAATATTCTTGATAGTTTGCCGGCTGCAAACAGGTCATCGTCATCTAAAAAACAGATGTACTGCCCGTTGCTATTTTCAATCCCCTTAGCCATTTTCTGAGATAATGGGACAGCACTTGTAAAAATAGATTTAACGCCGTTATTATCCAAGTACCTATCTATGTCAACATCCAGGTAGTTTTTTACAACTAAAACCTCAAACAAATAACGAGAAATGTCTTGGTTTAAAACAGATTCAACTGCATCTTTTATGTATTGCTTCCTATCATGATCGCATATAACAACTGAAAACAATGGATTTTTTCCATCAGTCATGCCTAATGTTCTCGTTATAAATACCTTCCAACACTTTCTGAACGCCTTCTTCAAGCCTTGTAGGAGATTTTAAAGATGAGTGAAGTGCGTGAAGGTCGTCTGCCTCTTCCAAGATATATGGCTTGTGAATAACCTCAATCTTTTTGTGCAATACTTTTTCAATTATTGAAATCAAATCATTTATCGAAGTCCCGGTACCAGTTCCAATTTCATGAACTCCAAAATTCACCTTTCCTTGTATGATATCATGTATAAAATTCACTAAGTCTTTTACATATACAAAATCTCTTTTGTGGGTACCATCACCGAATACGGTAGCTGGCTTATTGGTAACAGCGGCCTTGGTAAATAAATAAACTGCCCCCTTCTTGCTTCCTTCACCGTAAATATTAAACAGCTTCAATATGTATGATCTAACCCCATACAATTTCGAATACATATTAACCCATTCTTCGCTGTTTTTTTTTGTCAGAGAGTATGGATTTGTCGGCAAAGATACAGACCCTGATGTCGGGAAAACTATTATTGACTCATCTTGTCTGCACTTTTCAAGGATTCGCATAGTGAAATCCTCATTATCTAGAAAATATTCATAAGGGCGCTCAAGAGAGTTCCTAATAAGCGTCCTAGCACCAAAGTGAAGTATAATATCAAATGGTTCCTTAGGAACTGTATCCTCTTTATCTATGCCAACAAAGCCGAGACTATTATCGCCAAAAAATATTGAAATGTGAGTACCAATGAAACCCTTGTTCCCTGTGAGTAAAATTCTCATTATGAGGTCATCATTTAAATGTTAATAAACTAACAGATTTCTCTCGGCAGACGATCGACTAATATTTCTTATTGAACTTAGTAATTGTACCAAGTGAGTGTAGAGATTACAGTATTGATAACTGCATACAATAGAAAAAAATACCTGAAGGAAGCTGTTCTATCCGTATTGGATTCAAGCATTGATAGAGAGCTCTATGAAATAATAGTAGTTAAGAACTTTATAGACACAGAGATAGACAGTTTCTTAAGGGAAAATCATGTAATTGTTATCAATACACAAAATGAGAACATTGGAAAGCAGATAGTACTGGGGACGAGTAAAGCAAGTGGAGAGGTAATCTCTTTTCTCGACGACGATGATAAATTCGAAAAGGATAAACTTTCCACAGTTCAATCAGAATTTAAGGATCGTTCATTAATATATTATCACAACCTTAATTCTCCAATCGCTGAAGATTCAAGCAGGATCAGTGGCAATGTTCAACCCCCCATAAAAACTGAACTCGTCCTTGTTCAAGATTCAGTTGAAAACCTTATTCTTTCACTTTCAACAAGGAATGATATGACACATTATACTCTCATGTTTAATCTTAGCTGCGTATCGGTTAGAAAAGAGATACTTTTAAAATATAAGGAATACCTGGAACGCATTATTGATGGTACTGATCATTTCGTTTTTTATATCTCCCTTATTGAGAATATGAAAATGAAGTTCGATATAAAATATCTTACCTTGTACAGAATACATGAAAGCGCTTCTAACTTGCTCTCTGGAGAGTTTAGAATGAGAAAAATAGGAATGGATTCAATTAAATTTTTTCTTGATCCAAATCACTATTCTAAAGTACTTGACGACGCAACTCGAGGAACAAAAGCAAATTCCCTGGTGAAGTGCAAACTGCTGGAAGAGGCTTTATTACTGAATATACTATCAGATGACCGGGGTAAGCACTTTAAAATTCGTGACTTTTTTAGATATCAGCACTGCTTGAAAACCAATTCAAAATATACTGTAAAAAATTTTGTATTGAGGTTCATATTTGTCTCTATTTCATTAGTGTTGCCATCATTGGCTGGGGTGTCCTACTTAATGTACAAATACAGAAAGTATAGGAAAAAGATCAGGTACGACTTGAGATAAAGGCTAAAATCATGCATGATTCCTTAATTTATCATTTTCTAATTGCATAGAAATATCGGTTAAGAATTTAAAAAGGCTGATATAAACGGCTATACGATCTCGACATACGTGATACCGAAGTTCACTTACTATAAAAATCATCAGTCTCAATCTGGATAGGCGCGAACTTCTAGTTAGTTACTTTTACCGCGCTTTAAATTATTTTGCCCGTTTTTTTGTGATGTTAAAAGTCCATGTATGGAGGAGGTCAGTATCTTTCCATATCTACTATTCTATAAGCGATTAAATGCCGAGAAGTATGGTCACATTCTTGTTGGTTACCTCTTCCACGGATTCAATTCGCTCGTTCCAGGATTTCTAAAATACATATTACTAACTCCGTATACTACGTAGTCATGAAAAGATCAGCTGCAGGGCATGGAAGACTGATATAATCCATTTATATTCAATTGAGTGTGTTTTTCTCACGGTTCAGAAATGTAGACTTCCACAGTTCAAGTAATAGGAGAACAAACAGATCTTAATCCTGATGAATCCAAATACAGTATTTTGCAATGTCAATATTACGAGACAAAGTAGTTAATAACCTCATCTTATTCCTGCTAACCGCCCTAATCTATTTTTTGCGATACACCCGTTGTTGGCGTCTTTAGGTACTCCTTGAAATTCCTGTTACTGGAATGAAAAATTTGCCATGCCTTGTTTCTATCTATGTCATCAGAAACAAGTATTCCATTTGGTTTAAGGTGGTCTTTTGCCCATGTGTACTCAAACAACATATGTTCTTGAGTATGTAGAGAATCATGAATAAACATGTCTGGTTTTTCTTTCATTTCTGACAGAATAACCTTGGAATCTCCAATAGTCTTGTCCCAAATATCATATAACGCGGGATCTACGACCCAGCCAACGTTAACTTCAATATCTTCAATGTGAACTTTTTCGTCTATGTCGATACTCTTTAACCTCCCTTTTCCATTCATTGACAATGCTGTAAGGATTATTTCGGCGGAATATCCATGCGCTATTCCAGTTTCGATCACTATTTCAGGTTTAAATTTTCTAACTAGCATAAATACAATACCATGCGTCCCAAGTAATCCCCAAAGACCGCTGCGCCAAGTTTTAAATTTCTGGTGAAGCTGCTGGTAAATTTTGCCACCGATCTCATTAAGTGCGTCAAGGTCTGTGAGGTCAAAACAACCGAACCTTTTTGACCAATAATAATAGCTGGTTAACATCCATGCAGTTCCTAAATTTACAGACTCAAATTTAGATCCATTTTTAAATTCTACACCAATTGTTTTGAAACCATCTTCGCGGTATTTAGAAAGACTAAGTATAGTTTGAAGAGGACTCCTCAAAGAATTCGATACGTAAATGGACTTCCTTATATTTTTAGTGAAACTCATGCCCCAAGTAGATAAGATGAATCCTAAAATAAATTCCCTTTATGGTTATAAAAATTTTATATTTCAAAGGTTTATGATCTTTCAAATCCCAGACATTCTCTATCTAATTGAACGTCAGGAGAATTGAACTGAATTTTGCGTTCATTCTTTTTTATGTTGGGCTTTTTCACTGTTCTCATGAAATTCTGCAAGATTTCTGGATGCCATCATGGTCTTCCGATGAAAAAGCGAAGTAGAATTGAAAATTTACAAAGGTTATCTGGGTTCTTTCCACTGGCTGCTCTGTTAAACGAACTTCCCATGATCGTTGGCCATTAAAACGAATAGTTTTCTTTACCATTACAAAGTATAATGGCCCCTTGAGTCTTAATTAAGATCGGAACGAATGGAAGGGCGCACTTATGGATATTTCGTACATACGAGCTCTGCTAAAGCTCTTTAGAATAGTTAATTATGACATTCAAAATATGAGGGAATAAATCTTTTATAACGGATTTCCTGACGGTTAGATCATAGCGACATTCAATTGCATCTGCCTCCGTATAACTGTATGTTTGTATCTATCAACAACGTTGAAAAAACTCTTTGAGTTTCTTGCATATATTATCTTATCAATTTTTTTTTGTATCACAGTCAAATCCACCAACTTTAGCTTTTCCGGTAATATCTGAATAGATAATGCCAAATAAGAGGCAATTGTCAGGGGAACTGTTACGGTAATAAAGCAGGGATGATGAGGGTCTAAAATATGAGGAAATATTAAAAAGGGAGAAGAACTCGAGTAACCCAACAAGTTCTATCGGAAATATTGCATGAACCTAAAAATTTTGCGGATTGCCACAAGTAAAAAGCATCGATTACATAACTTAATTGCACTTATGGAAAAAAGTAGTTCCCTTATCTTGCCTAATGGTTATTCATTTGAATTTAACTCTAAAAACAAAAGAGATCTTGAAAAATTATTTGAATTTAGCATAATTAATGGCGTAATTTTCGCTAATTCAGATGGTTTTTGGAGTTATAAAGATAATATAATAAGATTACCGAACGGGATTAAATTCTATATAAATAAATTTCATCCTACTATTTTCAAGGAAACATTTCTTTATGACGTTCATTTTACAGATTTTAACCTTGAGGGGAAAGTAGTAATCCAAGCAGGTGGGTTTACTGGTGACACAGCGTTGTATTACGCCTATCGTGGAGCAAAAATATTCTCTTTTGAACCAGACCCAAACAATTTTGATCAGGCTATTAGCAACATAAAATTAAATCCGGATCTATCTAATAAAATCGTCATGAAAAATTACGCTATAGGCAGTGACGGTGAAATATTATTCCCGTTGGACCAGGAAGGCACCGGAGGTTCTTCGGCAAACGAATTACAAAGAAGAAAAACCATTAAAGTAAAAAGCGTATCTATTAATTCCATCTTGACTGAATTTAAGATTGAAAACCCATACCTATTAGACCTAGATATCAAAGGCAATGAATTTAAAATTATTAATGACAATAGTATCTCAAAGTTTCAGATTATAAGGATTGAATTTTCCACTCTAATAGACAACAGGAAAATAGGGGATAGAGACGAAATTATAACAAAGTTAAAGGAATGTGGTTTCAATAAATTTAGGATTTTTAAGCACAATGATATAGATTTTGACCTGAATGAACATGGAACAATTGAAGCTATGAAAGTATAACCTCTCACTTGGTAGTATTAAAAATTACTTTATGAACAATTTTAACAAATTTTTCGCAGGAATAAATATGGAAATTTATCCAGCCCGCCAGACGCATTAGTTTCAATGCAGATAGGTGGATGACCTCATTCGGCATATAAAAAAAGGAGTTGACCGAATGTTGACGCACTTTTCATGTGAGTTTTATGTAGTTTCGTTTTCAATGGCTCCTTGAAAGTTTGTCTTTATAATATTCAATTGTTATAGAAAGGGCACGTTCAAAATCAAATTTTGGCTTCCAGTGTAGTTCTTTTTCAACCTTTGAAGGATCTATTGCATACCTATAATCATGTCCCTTTCTGTCTTCAACAAATTCTATCATGTTATGATCAATGTTGAGCATATGTAAAATCAATTTAACAATTTCAAGATTTGTCCTTTCGTTTCTTGCTCCCAGGAGATAAGACTGCCCTATCCGTCCCTTTTTGATTACAACGTCAATACCAGAACAGTGATCTTCAACATATATCCAGTCTCTTACATTCATGCCTGAACCATATACTGGAACCTTTTTTCCACTTAAGGCATTCATGATAGTTTTAGGAATTAGTTTTTCCATATGTTGGTTGGGGCCAAAATTATTGCTGCAATTTGAAATAGTCGCCTTTACCCCGTAAGTGTTTACATAAGCTCTTACTAAATGATCGGCAGCTGCTTTTGTAGCAGAATAGGGATTTCTTGGATCGTATTTGGTATTTTCATTAAAAATTTCTTGATTTTCTGGCTCAAGGGAACCAAAGACTTCATCAGTGGATACCTGGTGAATTCTTATATCATTAACTCTAGCGGCCTCAAGTAGTGAATATACACCGTAATAATTGCTCTTTATGAATACGCTTGCATTTTCAATTGAATTATCGACATGGGACTCAGCTGCAAAGTTTACAATAATGTCAACATCCTTTGATATTGATATCATGCTTTTCTCATTGCAGATGTCTTCTTTGATAAATTCATAATTTCTTGAAGTTAATTTCTTATCTATATTATCAAAATCAGCTGCATAAGTACATTTATCAACATTTAATATGTAATCATCAGGATGCTGTTTAAGCCAATAATTAATGAAATTAGAGCCTATAAAACCCAATCCTCCAGTGACCAATAGCCTAATGGAAGTCACCTCTCAATACATGCAAATCATTTAAAAACGGTAGTTTAGAATCCTTGGCCGAAACAACTGGATCATGAAT
>JAJZYV010000056.1 GCA_021797955.1 Thermoplasmata archaeon | reverse complement strand
CATGCGTTAAAAATATTTAACTATAACATTATATCGTTATTTACTTATTTCAATTGCCTTAACTTGAATTCTCTTTTCCCCTATTAGAATATCTTTATCCTTATCAGAATCAGAAACTTTGAATTCGTCTCCCAAATACATATGGAAACTCCCCTTCCCATAAATAAGTATTTTATCATCGTAGATAATTGCTGAATTGTTCTTTACTAAAATGGGAAAATGATCATCGACTTCCAAATAGACTGGACCGATAATCTTTTCGTTATTACTGAAGCGAATCCATTCACCTTTCGGAATGTAAACCTCCCTTGATTCTTGATTTTCAATTTTTGGTGCATATATTAAATTGTCTCCCAGCATATACTCATCCCTCAGATGAATAGTAGTTTCATCATTCCAATAATAAAATGACAGTGGTGATATGCTTGGCTTTAGATATTTATGAGAGAAGAATAAACACTGATATATTTGATCCGTAAATTTGTAGCGCATTAGTACACTTTTAATGATATCATCCCGGATTCTTGGTGGCTGGAGAAAAATCTCCTGTTCATTTCCAGCTATGTCTTTGTGGTTTCTGTATAAGGGAAAGAATAGGGCCATCCTGTAATAGTCCGCAAGTAGCTGAGGGTTGCCATTACTAAAAAATCCTCCAAGATCGCATCCACAGGAAGTTATACCACTTATTGAAAGAGATGGAACCATAGACATCTGTAGATATAGATCATCATAGGAAGAAATATTGTCCCCGGTCCACATAGCGGCAAATTTTTGTATTCCAGAATATCCAGCTCTTGTTAGTATGAACGGATTTAGATCATTTTCCTTCATAGAGTAAAATGTGGCCATTGCTTGAAAATTTGGATAGGCGTTTCTTATTTCTTTGTGTTTCCTTGTGATTCCATCATCACACTTATGAATGGATTTGCCGTCTATTATTTTATCCCCCTGAAGAACAGTGGGCTCATTCATATCAAGCCATATGCCATCCACACCATACTCAAGCCATCTTTTAATTTCATCTCCCCATCTCTTTCTAGACTCCTTGTTAAAAAAATCAGGAAAGGCAGACTTACCTGGCCACATTGAGCCTGAATATATCTCACTATTTTCTGTTTCCATATATGTACCGTTCAATCTATTAAAAACTTCATAATTCTGATCTATCTTAATAGAAGGGTCGATAATAGTTACAATTTTTGTGTCTCTTTCGTGAAGACTTTTTATGAATGAATTGGGATTTTTGAAACGTTTCTTATTCCACGTAAACAGTTTGTAATCCTGCATATGATGTATATCAAAATACATAGAATCCACTGGTACAAGCTTCTTGTAATTTACCAGAACCTCAAGTGCGACCGTGTCAGGATAATAGCTATAACGTGATATGGAATGCCCTGTAGCCCATTTCGGTATTAAAACTGGGCTTCCTGTCAGTTTAAGATATTGCTCCAATATTTTTTCCGGAGTGTCTCCATTAAAGAGGTAGAAATCACATTTCTTAGAATCCACTGTTATCTTAATTTTGTCATATATCTCTACCCCAAAATCGAGCACTATTTTACCGGGATAGTCCACAAAGTATCCAAATGCCTTATCTTCCAGTGTTAGGATGAAAAATGGAATAGATGAATATATTGGATCCTCGCCAGTTTTGTATGTATCTGGGTCTCTATTCAGCATTACAAATTTTTTCCGCTTCCTATCTACTGGAAAAGCTTTTGCTCCCAGTCCTATGATATGTGACTTGACTGCCAGGTTGATCAGAATGACAATACAGTCATTCTCCACACTTAATTCTACACCCTCTGGCATTGCGTCAATTTTCTTCCCTTCCTTCTCATTGTTGGTATTTCTAAAATTCATAATGGATTGATATCCATTAAAACTTACCAACCTATAATCATCAAATAAACTTATTTTATAAGCCATGCTTTTACCCCTATTTTTAATATAACTATTCCCAATATTCCTCAGTTTTTATCTATTCTATCCCCATTTTTTCCAAAGATGTATAGATCAGATATGGAAATGTATAGAGCCATTTCAGATTTAGAATTTAAATCAAAATCTTCACTAAGTCTGACCCTTACCTCCTTATTTGATTTTGATTTACCTATGATCACTGAATAAGAGCCAAAACTTTCTATTGTTTGTGGCCTTATTTTTAGTTCTACATCATTTTCTTTTTCCCGTTTCAACTTCATGGATTCTGGTCTTATACCTATATTTATTTCCTTTTCTTCAGCGTTTATTCCCTTTATGATCAGGTCATCAGAAACATAAACTCCAGAATCTTTTACCATTTCAAAGAAATTTATAACAGGTTCTCCCAGAAAAGCAGCCACATATTCATTCCTTGGATTTTTGTAAACTTCCATGGGGGCTCCTACCTGCTCTAACTTTCCATTTCTTAGAATCGCGATATGATCTCCAAGTGACATTGCTTCCTGCTGATCATGGGTTACATAAATGAAGGTTTTTCCTAAATTTTGCTGAATCAACTTCAACTCTACTCTTATTTGGTTTCTTATTTTTGCGTCCAAATTTGAGAGAGGTTCGTCAAGAAGAAATACTCCTGGGTCCCTTACAAGTGCTCTTCCAAGGGATACCCTCTGGGCCTGACCTCCAGATAGTTCTCTTGGGTATCTATTTAAATACTCTTCAAGTCCAAGGGTTTTTGCTACTTCCTCCACCTTTTCATCTATTACATCCTTTGTATATTTTCTCATTTTTAAAGGAAACGCTATGTTGTTTCTAACTGTCAGGTGTGGGTATAACGCATAATCCTGAAACACCATTGCAATTCCTCTCTGAACTGGACTCATACTATTTACGATTTTATCGTCAAAAAGTATATCTCCGGAGGTTGCTCTTTCAAGCCCTGCAATTATGTTTAGCGTTGTGGATTTTCCAGACCCCGAAGCGCCAAGAAGAATAAAAAATTCCTTGTCCTCTACATTTAAATTCATGTTGTTTAATACAACAGTGTTTGAAAATTTCTTGTTTATATCTTTAAGTTTTACCGATACCATACTTTCACCCCTTTACTCCTCCAACTGAAAATGCTTTTATTAGGTACTTTTGAGCGAATATGTACATAATTAATGTGGGAATCATGTAAACTACTGATGCTGCTGCAAGCTGGTTATATTGTACTGAATATGCACCAAAATATGTGTAGATATATACTGCGATAGGAAATAGATGCCTCGAACTTAGAAGTATATATGGAACATAGAAATTCCCCCAATTTGTAATAAAATCAAGAAGAATAAGAACTGCTATTGTTGGGAAAGCAAGTGGAAGGAAAACTCTTGTAATTGACTGGAATGAGGACGCACCATCAACCAACGCTGCTCTTTCAATTGATCTGGGAATCTGATCGAACGAGTTTTTCATTATCCAGATTGTTATTGGTAGATTTAAAACTCCCAAAAAAAGGATTACCCCTATCTGAGTGTTATAAAGATTGACATTCTGATAAAATACATACATAGGGATCAAAAGTGAAAAGACAGGAAATCCCGTAAAAAAAAGTATTGTTAATATAAGTGCTATTCTGAATGGAAATCTCTTCCTTGAAAATACGTAAGATGCGAAGACAGCCAGTGTGATTGAGATTGCTGTTCCACCTAAAGACTGGATCAGGCCATTTTCTATAGATAAAGAAAAATACTTATTTGCAAATATTTCCGCATATGCAGCAATTGTGAATGACCCAAAATTACCGAATCCTTCATTGCTAATAGATGCGAATCCTTCCACGAAAACCCATACGAAGGGTATAAGGAAAAAAATTGCCAAAAGAGTTAATAATATATATGAAAGTGAACTTTTTATTGTAGCATTTTCAATCTTCAATTTTGATCACCTTCAGGTATAAAAGGGACATTATAACACCAGCCAAAATAATGATAACTCCAATAGCATTTGCTAGACCGACGTTAAAAACTGAAAACGCTGTGTTATACTGATATATAGTAAGGATATTAGTCGAGTCAGATGGTCCCCCATGAGTTAGTACAAATATGAGAGTAAAAGCACCAAGTGTCCATAAAGTGATGAGAATCATATCTGTAAGGATAGTTTGCTTTAACATTGGGAATATTATTCTAAAGAATCTTGAAAAAGAACCTGCACCATCTACAACAGTTGCCTTGATGACTGATGGGTTTATGTTTTTAATTGCAGAACTGAATAAAAGGACTGAAAATCCCATACCCAGCCAAGCATTTGCAATAATGATCATATAAAGTGCGTTATGAAACGATAGAAAATGGATTGGAGCGACACCAATACTATTTAATATATAATTGGCCAGTCCCATCGGCACATAACTCAGGGTACTGTACCATGTTATCCCACTTACCACTTGGGGAGTTGCCCACGCCATAAGTATTGTAAGTGTGATTATAGTTCCAAAAAATTTATTAGTTCCATTAATAACATAGGCCACTATAGCTCCAAAAAACATCTGACCAATTACCGCTGAAAATACAAAGAAAACGATAGTTATAACAATTGATTGTTCAAAAATAGAACTTGTGAAAAGCCTCGTATAGTTAAAAAATCCTACGAAATTAAAGTTGTTAATGTTTAATAATGAAATGTTTGTAAAAGAATAATAAATGGAAAGAAACAACGGATAAATAAAGAATATACCTAAATATAAAAAAGCTGGTATTAATGCTAAAATGTAAAAAATAATTGAATTTTCCTTGTCCTTCAGTTGCCTGCTCTCTGATGCGAACATTTTTTCACTCAGGCTTTAATTTTTGATACTAAGTAAAGGTTGTTATAAAACTGCAGTGATGGTGATTGAACGTCCTTAGATTGTAACTGAGCATATTGAGTTGCGATAGAACTGGAAGCTGATGGTCCAATTGTGGGGCCTTTCACTATTTGTACCTTTGAACTGCCGAAGTCTGTTACGAGTGCGGAATCGTATGCACTTAATGCACTGGATACACTCATTTTGCCCACCACGACATCACTCATCGCAGCCTGTAGTGCCGTTGAGACTGTTGGGTATGTTGATACTGGAGGTCTATAACTTCCATATTTCAGTGCTTTTGCATAGAATGTATCAAGTTGTGGTGCGTTAGGCATTAGATCTTTGAACATTGGATTGCTTGATGCACTTGTTGTAGCTGGTAATCCTCCCGCAAGCGCCTGGCCTGGCAAATTTATTTTTATTTGATTTGTTGTGTTATCCAGTGCCTGCATGAATGAGTAAACGAGGGACTTGTTGCTAACGCCGTTATACATTGCCCACCCCCATCCACCTACCATGGAATTATAATATGGGGCCTGACCAAATTCAGTTGGTATATACGCGAGACCAATATATTTTGTAAAGTTATGAATCTCATGAGATCCGGAAGCCCATTGATATCCATACATCCAGCTTCCATCTACAGCAATTCCTAACTTACCTTCCTGTAAATACTGCCCTGTTGTTATATAAGGAGTTGTGCTAAGATCAACTGATGCAAGGTTGTCTGTCACAAATGCTGTTTTATAGAAATGTAATGTAGCATTAAGACCAGGATTGTTACCATACCACTGTGAACTTGAAAAGTTATAAAGACCCCATCCAGTTCCATATAGTAACCCTTCAAATCCAGTAAAGCTTGAAGCCTCTCCACCTCTGGTATCAGTGTATATATTCATTGGAATGAATCCTTTTATTGACGATAGATTAGCCTTAAGTTCCATTGACGTGTGAAGTATATCTGCCCAGCTTGTCGGTTGCCATGGAGTTTTTATACCGGCTTCGTGGAAAAGTGACATGTTGTAATATATTAACGTGTCTGTTACCTGGGTTGGCATACCATATATTGTTCCGTTTATTTCCATCTGACCCAGGGCTGACGGGAAGAATGAATTCTTTTCTGTGGAATTCATATAGTTATTTAGTGGTGCTATCACTTTTTCATGTGCATAGGTTGCAGTATAGAACATATCCTCCAGCATCACATCTGGAGCAGTAGAAGCTTTTGATGTCATCAAATCAAGCTTATCATAATACTGTGCCTCACTACTTGCGTCAAAAGGCCCTACGAATTTTATTTCCACGTTTGGATGTGCTTTCTGCCACACAGCAGTTTCGTTATTTACGAAATTCTCCCATATGGTTGAACTAGAGCTGTACACAGGTCCAGCTACCGTTATTGTTACCTTTTTAGATGTTGTCGTTGGATGGTTTGTTATAATAAAATAGGTTCCAATACCAGCAACAATAAGTACGATTACAACAGCAATAGCAATTATTACTTTCTTGCTACTTCCTCCACTACTATTAGTCCCACTACTTTGCATAGTATAACCCATGATTAAAATACTATATATGTTTTTTTATGGGTTTAAATATTGCCATGTCCAGTGTCGCAAAATATCGTGCCATGTTTTCCAATTTGAATTATTGGAGCTATAATACAACTGCCTTCACGCCATAAATCCATATGCTTTCAGAATTGCTCCAACAATTACTGAGGGCTTCTTTGAGTAGGCGCTTATATATCCCATTTTTTCTGAAACTATTCCAATGTCTCCGTCAAAACTGGTAGATATAAAAACACAGTTGTTTTTTCCAGAGATCGCATTCATTAAATTTACCCTGGACCTGAGATGTTCATTTCTTCCAACAAGGATGATCTGTCTTCCCGATTCTTTCATGTTTTCCAAAAATTCTGTTCCGTAATGCAGTTTCAGTTTTAGATTTAAGTCTGCCAGGTGAGTTGATACAAGATTTGTTGATTTGGATATTTCAGCAACCTGACTCTCATCCTTCGAATCCATTAAAACGAGATCTGCTTCAATATCTGGATTAAGTATTTTCCTTCTTCGTATTCTTGAAGAAACTGTCTCTACAGATCTCATGAGCAGGGGAGATGGTTTATATGATAGTTTCTTAAAAGGCTGCATGAATTGCACGATTCTCTCTTCCTTAGGTTTCAGCAATGCTGTGTCTATGTTTTGGATTTGTTCATAAAACTCCATTGATCCAACAATATCTGCATTTTCGATCACATCTACCTCATTTTTAATTGAACCTTTGATTATTTCCGAAACATCATATCTTCCCTTAACAGCCTTCATATCCATTGAGTCAGATATTATGAGATTTTTATAATTGAAACTGTGTCTTAGCAATTTCTGTACTTCTTCAGAAAGGGTGGCTGGATAGTTCTCATCCAGAGAGTTATAGAGAACGTGTGACAGCATTATGGAACTAACGCCTGCATCTATGGCTTTTCTAAATGGGTATGAATCATTGATAATTGATTCTACATTTCTTTTATCTTCCGGTAGATCCACGTGGGAGTCTACCATTACTGATCCGTGTCCTGGAAAGTGTTTAGCTGTTGCCCTAACATCATAAGACTGAATTCCTTTTATAAATTCTGCACCATGTTTTCCAATAGTTTCTAGATCAGAACCGAATGACCTTTCAAGAATTACTGGGTTATATCCATTTAAGGTATCCAGAACAGGGGCAAGGTTCCACCTTATCCCAAGAGAATTTAGCTGGTAACCTGTCAGCATACCTACATAATTTGTGAATTCTGGATTGTCTAATTTGCCAAGAAAAAGATTGCTTGGGCTGTAATCAATCCATGGAATTCTCACCACATTTCCGCCCTCCTGATCAACTGCAATAAATGGGGCTGGAACATTATTTTCAACAACATAGATGTGATTTATCTTACTGATCAGTTCAGTCAATTCCTTCTCATTGCTGAAATCGTTGCCGAATAAAACAACGGAAAGAGGCAGCATTTTTGAAATGTACTTTAAGCTTTCCTCTCTTTCAACTCCCCTCAAACCTGTTTGAATAAATAATCCAGTTCTCATGGCACTCTTATCCTGCAAATTTATTAAATATATTCCTTTTTAAGATTGGTTAAAGATTATCAACAGTTTGCATCTCTATTTCTGATGAGTACTGCTGTCCATGGTAAACCTTCTGCTTTGCAACCTTATAATTGGTAGTATCATACTGATTTCCTGCTATATTCTGGTTTCTGGCGTACTTTGGAAATGCACTGGAAGATATTTCAATCCTTAATCTGTGATCTTTCTTTATTTCATGGAACATACCCCACATATCAATCTCTATCTGAATGATTTTTCCAGGTTCATATGGAGCCTCCTGGAATGGACCGTTCCTGTACCTCAATCTTGTTATACCGTCCTGAAGTCTCTGTGCATATCCATCCTGATGAACATCAAGTATTTTCATTGTAAAGTCTGTATCCTCACAATCAGAAGAGATGAATATTCTTCCAGTAATTTTTCCGGCAATTGTTAATCCTTCTTCCATTTTCCCTGAAGTATATACAAGAATGTCCTTTCTCTTTTCTATTTCTGAATAGTCATCTGGTCCTCCTATCTGAGCAAATCCCTCTCCAGATAGGTATGGTACAGGATCCATGGGATCGTATGTGAACTGATCGGTTCTCAGTCCATATGACGGTTTATCAAAAATCAGTCTTCCATCTCCAGATATACCTGCCGCACTTTTTTCAGATGATAGATACATATGTATGTTTTTGCAACCTTTGAGAGGCCAGTCGCTGGATTTTATCCATCTATTGGGTCCCATTGCAAAAACCATAACCCTCTCGTCATTATCCACATATCTATGTTCAAGGATTGTATTTATCCACTGAGATTCTATTTCAACCAGGTCTAGCTTAGAGTTGTCTCCAAAGTCAATATGATCGTTTTTTATGTCCTTGTTAACTGAATGTCCCCACGG
>JAJZYV010000055.1 GCA_021797955.1 Thermoplasmata archaeon | reverse complement strand
ATCTTCTTTCTGATCAAGTTTACCTCTGCACCGAGATTATCTGTATTCATCGTGGACATATCGTCAACAACTGTTACATTAAATCCATTTAAAACAGCCCTTTTAACAATATAGGACCCAAGGAAGCCATTACCTCCGGAAATTAACAGTCTCATAGTTCAATTGGACATAATAGATTTCTATATAATTATCATTCCTTATCTTCTAAGATGTAGAGGGTACAATAACCAGTTCAATCCTTTAGTAGGTACAGAAGTATCTATAGATATAAATCAAGAATGCTACCTCCTTGAAGACAAGTAAGGATGAAAACATACATGGAAGGTATGGATAAATTGTAACGGAAGTTGCTAAAAAAGGAGTGAAGGAACTCCTTGACAAAATAAGATAAACTACTTCTATCTTTCAGGTCACTGAAAGTGCACCTGTTAATATGCTACATATAAGATTAGCAGAATTGAATGAATAGGAGTTAAATACATTCAGTCGGATATTATAAACGTGGAAATCAGACTAAGGGCATCTTAATTGATATTTATTCTCTTCATCAGACACAGTGCCGGCACAATTTGAACACTAGGCAAGGTTTGGGATCACTCCATATTTTAGGGTTATTGCCTCAAGAAACCTATTAGAAGCTAACCCAAGGATTGTTATAATGAAACTTAGTAAAATAGTCCTGTAATAAAGACGTAAATTCCTGCATTTAATAGAATAAATTACCTGCTGGCCAAGTGCGGTCAATACAGACCTTGGCTTACCTCGGCTAATCAAAAGAAGAAACAGGTTGACCGTTTTCTCAGTTGAAAGACAGTAATTAGTAAATTTAGGATCCTTTACGTGTATTCCGAGATGTTCTCTGGAATATCTGTAGAAATTCTGGGTTAACGCTGCATATCTTATTATCCCAGACATCTTGCTGTCAGTCTTTTTATCACTAGCTAAACGCGTAGACATATTCTCTGAATGTACCCTGTAACCTGTAAGAGAATGCTTAATGTCCAATATGCCACCCTGAAAATAGTAAACTACGAAAAATAAACCTGTATCCAGATGAATGTTTATATTTTGAAGATAGTCAAGATAAGGCATGATCGCAGATCTCCTGAAGGATACACGGCTGCTGTTGAAGTCAATTCCAAGCCCCTTGGACAGATATGAGATATCATTGGGAATACCATCGCTTTTTATTAATAGGAACTCCCGGTACATGTCCCTCAAATGCCTGGATTTTCTCCTGATATCTGACCTCAAAGGATTGCCAGAACTATCTATGATCTCATAGCCGTTTATTATGTATTCAACATCTGGAAATTTTTCATACATGGAAAGATGCGTTGATATTTTTCCAGGTAAGAATGTGTCATCATCATCAAGCAAAAAAACAATTTCTCCTGTACTAGTACTTAAGGCACTGGAAAAGCTATGCCCTATGTATTGTGTATCAGAATGGATTATCAGACAATTCATTTCTCTAAGGGCATCTTCCAGTGCAGGGTTATCAAAAGCCTTGACGACAATGATCTCCAGGTCTTCAACAGGGTAACCATTATTGACAACCGACTTAACTGCTTCCAAAATAAAGGATTCACGTTTATAACACAGGATTATAACTGTTGCAGGAACTTTTTTTTTCACAGAACTTTTGCCTATTATGCCGCTGTTTTTCAATAAACAGTTATAATGCAAATAGCCTTAATTTATTTCCTGATTGCACCCAATAGTTTTAATTCTTGAATTGCCCTTAGGGAGAACGTGAAAAAAGCCATAAAGAAAATTACGTTGGTAGTAGACCCTCTACCCAGCGGCTTTTCGGTTCAGATGACATTCCTCAGGTCAGTTATATCGCTATTAGGAGATACGTATGATTTATCCGTATACTCAAACTACTTTTCACCTTCCAAAAAGAAAGAACTTGTAAGCCTGGGTCTAAAGATTCAGGAAAAAAAAGGAAAATTATTGTCTCGTTTTTTAAAAAGGGTAGTTTTTCCATATCTTAATGAATCCATCCTGTGGTCAGTTAACTGGTTTTTCGATGCTTTAGAAGTATCAGGCGACAGTCATGACAATAGTGATAGTTTTCCAGTGAGTGATCATATAATAGATCTTTCCTCAACTGTAATGCCGAAATCAGATATATGGTGGGTGCAGGGTCCACCATTCTTTGAAGTCCTGGAAACAATGGCGTCTTCGAATTCTATAGTTAAAGCCGCTTTCAAACTGTTTAAGAATAAGATAAGGAGGGCCAGCCTGAAGATAGTGACGGAGAAATCCAGAAGGACTAAGAAGATTGTAGCTGTATCAAAATTTATAAAGTCAATTTATGAGAATTATGGAATTGGTGTCTCTGACGTGGTTCACTCTTCCCAGAATTTTGAGTCTTTCAACCCGAAGACTTCACCAAACCCAGAAAAATATGTTCTCACTTACATAGGAAAGGAAACGGATGTAGAGACCTTGATTTCTCTAGCGAAATGTGGAATAAACATAGTGGGTTTCGGTTCAAAAATACCACCTGGAATGGGTCTGCAAAGAATCAAGAGATATATAAAATTCCTTGGATATGTTCCGAATGATGAGTTGATTAAGCTTTATACAAATGCCCACTTCTTTGTGTTTCCATTCACCAATGAGCCTTTCGGGGTTACGCCAATAGAATCCATGTTATGTGGGGTTCCGGCATTAACATATAATAAGGAGGGCCCTTCAGAGACTGTTATAGACGGTAAAACAGGCTGGCTTGTTAACTCAAGAGATGAATTGATTCTTAAGGCGTATAACCTGTGGTCCATGAAGGATACAGGAATAAATCCTGAAGATTGTATTATTCGTGGTTCGGAATTGAGACTTGAATACCAGCTTGATAAACTTATTGATATAATGGCATCAATCACCGCATGACGAGATCCATTGCAATATTGAATGCTTCCCGTAAGAATGATGGTATTACATCCGTTATGAGAAAGACAAGCAACATGCTAAAAGCTTCAGGGTACGAAGTAAAATGGTATCAGGTTGTTGACAGATATACCATGAAGAGCCTGCCTGAACATGATTGTCTGATAAACGGTTTCAAACACTTACCGCAAGCAATTTCAATGGGATTAACCCGTTCTATGTATATAGCAAAAAGATTCAAGCCCGATAAATCAGAATTGATATTAATTTCAGAACCGACGCTGATTAATCTTGTCAAAGGAAGGGAAAATTTCATCGTAAGATTTCATGACTTCAGGGCCTTTACGAAATATTCAGATAAATTCCTTACAAGATTGCTGTATAAGAAAGTCTTGAGAAACCTTAAAAGAATAAAGTTTGCCATATTTTCGACAGAATATGTCAAGAGCGAGGCTGAGAAATTTGAGATCAGGCCTCAACTATCGATTATTATCAGGGACAGGTCGGATTATCCTCCCGTTAAAGAACACCTGAATTCTTCGTTAAAGCGGATCAGGGGTGGAAAAATCACGATTTCATGTATCTCAACAGATCGCCCTTATAAGAATCTGCACTTCTTCCTGCAGATAGCAAGACTGTTGGAAAACCGGAGTCCTGGACTTTACAATTTCCTTCTGGTAACAAATCCAAAAAAGGAACTTTCCATGGAACTTGAAGCATTTGGTAAGATCGAGATCGTTCAGAACGTCGATGATATAGGGTCAATCTATGATCGTACAGATATTATAGTCATACCTTCCAAATATGAAGGATTTGGCCTCCCGCTGATTGAGGCTGCTTATTACGGAATACCGCCTGTATTATACTGTTTGCCACCCTTTACTGAAACATTGGGTAACTATGAGTTATTCCAGAACTCCTATGATGAAATAAAATGGGCTGAATCCATTGAAGGTCTTTGTGATCCTCAAACATATGAAAGAATGTCAACTTTTGTCCTGAACAGGGCCATGGAAATTGAAAACGACAGGGGATCTTATAAATTGAAAGATTTCATCGATTCCGTAAACAAGGAGTGTTTTTCATGATCTGCTTAATACCATGTCATTAAGGTATAGTGAGAGAGTGCTGTTTTTCTCCCGGTACATGGAGCCCAGAAACTGTGCATTAAGTATGAGTGTCTTCAGGGTGAAGTTGATCGTTAATTTCTGCCATGTATTGTTTTCTGATTCTGCAAATGTGATATTCCTGCTGAATATAATGTCCCCATGATATACAGAGCCTGAAAGCTTAAATGCAGTCAGATTCTGCCGGAATACTCCGCCCGAATCGATTTTGTATGATACTGCCAGCGAATAGTTTCCAGGAGAAATTGTTGTATATGGACCGTACCAGATTGTCTGGTTGACATTTTCTTTAGATTGCCCGAATATGGCTTTTCCTGACTGTGAATCATGGCAGGAAGCAACTGAGCCGCCTGTCCCAATATCAAGGTTAGTTGAGTTAAAAGTCTGGATCTGCGGAACAGGAATGCCAATATAATATGGCGTATATCTGTAATGTAGTTTGTAGAGTCCAATTGATCCAGGAAATGCAGATGAAAAGGTGTATGCGTATATACCATAATCAGACAGGTTGGTTGTAGCAACGTTCAAGAATTCAGGAAGATAGAAAGACGATTCATCTATGAAAATATAATCCGGGAGATTGGATTCGTTGAATGGCAGATGACTGATTATCCCGTCGCTGTATGGCATCCATGCAAGTGAATAGGCGTTTCTGCTATTGGCAACCAGTGGAAAGAGGTTATCGGAGGCAAGTACCGTTGCATTGTTTGGTATCAATTTAGCAATCTCACTTGCGTATTTGAATTCTGGATTCACAGAATATGAGAATGAATAACCGGGTAATGGCGTGGCCTGAAAGTTCTGAACATTGAGTGGACTGAGCACAAGGTTCAATGCAATCAGAGAGCATGCAAAGAGAGCAACGTATTTGAGAACATTTTTTGTTTTAGGGCGAGCTTTCTTCAAATATAATACAAATAAGAACACAATCAAAGCAACTGGGACCAGGGCATATAAAAAGCCAGGTATCCTATTAGAAAGAAGGGCATATGACAGAGATTTTCCATATAATGGAATCATCAGAAATAATGTCGTTATCAATATGATTATACCTAAAAGTTTAAAGAAGCCGTCCCTGTTCTTATTTGAAAGGAATTCAATCCCTCCAATGCTTGCTAGCATTGCATAGGGCGTTGTGAGAAGGGAATCCTGGTTTCCGAACCCGGTGGTAAATCCTGTTGTTAAAAAGAAGGTGTAAAAAACCCAGGGAGCTGCTGTTAACAATAATTTGGGTGATAGTAGCGGCAACATCCCAAGTGATATAAAAATCATCAGCCAGTAAAGGAGGGATAGCGAGATATTGCCAGTGCTTAAATGTATAGATAAAAGGGAATTTGTGGATGCAGAAATGCCGGAAACGTAAGGAGGTTGATGAACAATTAACGGTATAACATAATATTGTGCAATCCTAATCAAAAGATAGGATATTATTGCGATCAGCAGGAAAATGAACAATACTTTATTCGATATATTAGACCAGAGAGGATTGGTTTTGTTTTCTCCGAAATATTTTGTAACAAGTAAATAGAATACTATACCAACGAGAATGAATGGAAAAATTTCAAGTGTCAAACACCCTACGGCAAAAACAGCAAGTGACTGATAGTATCTTTTTTCAAGAACAAGTAAAAACAGGCTGAAGAATTCAACCGGTATCAGGGATTCCCAGTGAAAATCATAAAGCAATCCAGATATAATTGAAAAATTCAAGAGGAATAGCAGCACCATAAACACAATAAGTGGAGAAGATAATGCAGCCTTCCTAGAAATGCAATATAAGGGAATTATTGACAGAGATATGAAGACAGCCTGCATTATAAACAAGGTCAATGGGCTGGAATAGATTGCATAGAGATATGAAAACAATAAGGCGACATATGTCGAATGCACCTGCAAAAAAGAAAGAACTCCATACCCTTCAAAGTCCCCAGATTCGTAGAGCAGATAGCCATGTGTATTTGTCCAGAGTGATTGCATTCCAATACCCATGTCCCAGTTTGAAGTGAAAAAATCAGTATATCTAAGATAAGAGAAATAGCTTATTATTATAATGTAAATTAAAGCTATTACAATCAATAAGGAAATCAGATGCTTGTCGGTAAATTGCTTAGTTTTAGACACTGGTCCTACCTATCCTGATTTTATGTTCTTCCTATCTACCCGATCGGTACTGTCATTTATTAAATATCACACAATTCTGATCTTCATTACCTTAGGGCTTATATCCGGAAATATGTTGACCTTCCCATTGATAGGATAATGCTGATCGGCGATTGCAATCAGAGCAGATCAGTGAAGATGCATCCCATAATCAACAATATTCATATGCTTCTCCTCCCTTAATATCTTACGAACTAACGAGAATCATGATTCAGGTTATGCCTCGTATGGCATTCCCCTATGTGTTAAATTGGGGTGGGGGAGTTCAGGTTAAATAATTTATACGAATTTCGGAGGGGAGTCGTAACAAAAATAAATACAGTCTGGCAAGGTTGGAGAAATTGCTAAGCAAGATTGTAAGTTGTATATGGATAGCAATGGGCTATGGACTTAATTCCAAAAGAAATCGAGATAGATAATAAATGAGAGGAAAAATATTCCTTATTAATTATGAACACATTTGGCCTGTTACTGGTGGTGGGCCGAAATATCTCTTGACGAATGTATTGTATTTGTTTCAGAATTATAATAATATTGTAATACTTCAAGGAATTGGGTCAGAAGCTGATATACCAAAAGAATTAAGAAATAATGTGAGACTATGCGGTATATGCAATTCTGCAAGAAAAAAATCTAAAGCTATTTCTTTGGTATTATTTTACATATGGATATTTAAAAATATAATAACAAATCATAATAAAAGAAATGTGGTTATAACAGTAGGAACTCCTTTAACATTCATTGGGTTTATTGCCAAGTTAATGAAAAATAAATGGATAAACTTTCTTGATGATCCATCACTTAACCTTCTGCTTAGCAAAAAACCAAATACAAAATCGAGAATTCTGTTAATATTCCTCAAAATATCCAAGTTTGCAGATACCTCTATTTTAATTAATAAAGACGAAACCACAAAATTCTCCACTTATTTTAATATACCTGCAAACAAAATTTTCGACATTCCTCCAGTATATCATTCTGGAGCAGAAGAAAATAAAGTATTTGCAGCTAAGTTATCAGAGGAATTTGGAACAGATAAAATAATACTCTTTTATGGTGATGTGACTTATGGCCAACAAAATAAGGATGCAGTAAATTATATAAAAAATGTAATTGCCCCGAAATTTAAAGGAATTGAAATAAAATGTAAATTTGTTTTTGCTGGAAAAGGGACTGAAAAATTTGAAAACGATGACATATGTGTGTTCATGGGATTTTTGGCAGAAAGCGAACTTTTCACACTAATAAAGCGTAGCTATTTAGTCATCGCACCAATCCTTGAGAAGTATGAAAGTGGAATTAAGACGAAGATTGTAAATGCCATTTCTCTGGGAACACCTGTTCTCTCTACACCTTCTGGGATATATGGTTTAGAAAAGGATGATCTCCCGATATTTGTTTCCTCGATTAACGATTTTCCTGATAAATTAATGAAGTTAGTCAGTAATGGAGACATTGTTGAAAGAATGAGAAAACAAGTAGCCAGTTATGTTGAAAAATTTTACTCAAAAAAAGTAATGCAAAAATGGAACCAAATTATAGACGTATAAATTAGGGCTTACAAAAACCCTCAACGAAAATACTTTTCATGCCATCTTGATCAGTATACATGAATCTTTTCCACACTGGAGTATCTGAGGTCTACGGGGAGATTGAAGCACTTGGTGATCCCCTAAAAGGCATATCGGATCGAATTGATTCCTAACGGATAAGGCCAATGTTGTCCAATCTGTATGAGATTGACACAGAAAAGGGTGGAAGACCCAATTAGGATCCAATCCTACTGGTTAATATTATGCTGTTGCAACAGTGGGATAACCTCTCATATTCGCAGATAGAAAGAGATATTATAGAAGGGATCTTATTCATAAAGTTTCTTGGATATTTATGCAAGATATCCATGGTTAAAGGCTCAAATCTCTTTATAAAAAGATCTTGAAAATGATCATTCAGTTCGAATCATTTCCTTTATCGCATTTTTCAAGTTATATTTAGGCTTGAACTGAAGCTCCCTAAAAGGTTTTCTCATATCCGCTTGCGTGAACATCTGGTAATTCTTGAAAGGATTCTTTACGTGCGTGATCCTGGAATTACTTTTGCTTATGGATTTAACTAATTCTGCAATTTCATTAAACGTTGTCGTTAGACCGGTTCCAACGTTATAACTTTCTCCAGCTCTACCATGTTCATAAGCAGCGATTGATGCGGCTGCTGTGTCCTTAACGTAAATGAAATCCCTGCTCTGAGTCCCGTCACCAAATATCTCTATGTCTTTACCTTTAATAGCGGCTGAGATAAATTTTGAAATAGGACTTGCGTAAGCCCCCTTAGTGTTTTCTCCTGGACCATATGTATTGAAATATCTCAATGAAACGCATTCAACTTCCTTCCTCAAAGAAAGGTGCCGTGAAAATAATTCGTCAACGATCTTCGTAACAGGATACAGGTTTTGATACCTGTCTGGGTACTTTGATTCTACTGCGATCTCTCTGCTGTCTCCATAGATCGCTGAGGATGATGCAAGAACAACTTTATTTACACCATGCTTTCTGGCAAAGTCTAGAACATTGTAAGTTCCGTTAACATTTACCTTTAGACCTTTATCCGGATCTGTTTC
>JAJZYV010000054.1 GCA_021797955.1 Thermoplasmata archaeon | reverse complement strand
AGACACGACCTCGCAGGTCAAGGGGATAATCAGCTGCCTCTCCGACTCTCACGCCTGCACCGTCATGCAGGCGTGGACAGAAAACTTTTTTCATGACATCTCAGAGAGTCTTCGGCCCTAAGGGATGGTGTATCTGTCTACAGGAGATTTTTGAACACATTGAAGGTTTTTCAACACCATTGCGGAACTTATTCGGTTCAGAGACCTTCTTTGATCTCTCGCCTGCATTTTTGAGAATTGCTATCTTACCTACTCTTTCCAAAGAGAAATTGATCCGTTTAATCTCTGAAATCCCTTCATGGTAATTGTTCTCCTCATAGGCCTTCAAGAGGAGGTTCCCGAAGATGTGGAGATTGTATCTTCCAGTTTTCCTAATAGTATACCTTATTGCCTTCTTCCTGAATGTGAAGAAATCCTCCATGTCGCATGAATAATCTATGATTTTTGAGTTCCTCTTCAGGGGGCGTAATGAAGGACAGGTCACTGGTATCCATGGTATCAATATTGTGAGAATCAATTAGATTGGACCCTAATTCTTGACAAGATTGGCTTTGGCGTCATACAAATCACTTACTTTTTTCATAAAAGCGTAGATATATCCTGTGCGCATCTCTGGGTTTTCTGCATCAGGATTGTATGATTTTTTAGGTTCCGTGTATATTATGTCAAACCCCACCTTTTTTAATTTATTCACAAGACTATCGTAGCCATAATGGTACTCAATTTGTATCATTTCAATGACATTGAAAATTTCATCATCCTCATCCAAAAGAGCATATTCACAACCTTCACAATCCATTTTCAATATGGCATTTTTAAGATTGTATTGATTAATCAAAGTCTTTAGAGAAATGATGGGGATTTCTTTTCCGTTAGGTGAAGAAATTAAACTTGAACTATTACTAGACACTTTATCCTCATTTACAAAAATTTTTGAATCTCTTCCATATCCTGCATTTAGTAATACTATATTCTCTAAGCTATTTATTTTAACATTTTTTTCTGCGATGGAAAACGCATAAGGATATGGTTCAAGCCCAATAACGCGTTTAGCACCTGTTATTGAAAAAAAAATGGCGGAATCACCTATGTTTACACCTATATCGATTACATCTTTCCCTTCTATTCTTAGGAATTTATATTCTTCATTAACAAATACGGCATATAGATCAGAATACCTGCCCGGATCTAATAAGACTTGCTTGTTGTAGAATTTGAATGATAGTAAATTTTTATGTATAACTATGTTTACATTTGTTAGGTTTTTATTTTCGAAGTACTTGAGAACGGCATAACTATCAACTATACCATATGGTAAATTAATCATTTTACCATCTCTGGTCTTTGCATTGATAAATACTTGGCTAACTCTGCTTTCATTCCTCTTATAGAGCATTTTTACAAGAATAAGTAAATAATTTACATACGCTTTTTTATATTTTTTAATAGTGATCATCAAATCATTGAAACTCATTCAATTTTCACCGTCGCTTGTTATAAAGCTTTAATCGCTTTCCCCTCATTAATCTTTTTTTGTTCATATCATAATGTCGATTGGTTGATTTTTAGTTCTTTTCTTTTTTTGAAGGTTCTGTGCCCTAATTCGGGACAGGATTGACTTATGACTCATGCTGATCCCTCTATTATGTTTTCTTTCCATTTTTCATATACCTCCCTTTTCGGGATCAAATTGAATGATTCTATGTATGCATCCTCCTTTGGAGTTGCGGGATGGATCCTTTCATGAGGTGTGTTCGTCACTAAGAGGAAATTCTCAGCTGTATTGCATGTGAACTGTGTGCCGTTGTCTCTTCTCACACGCTGTCATCATTGTCTCCTTCACGTCTCTTCCCTGATAACTTTACCAGAAATAATGATTAACGACTTCCATGCTCTAGCAGTCAGTCTTGCCAGAAGATAGGCATTCCTTCTTTCTATTAATCAAGACCGTAGCGTTCAGAATTATGTGTAAGATTAAGGATACCTTTCTCTGAAGATGTTTGTAATCTGATCCCTGCATTTATAATATCCCTTTATAACCCTGTATGGCCATCTTTCATTCAATTCTTTCCTCACTCAGATCATCAAGGATATCCTCGACGAAGCTTCCGGTTATGGAATCCTTGAGCAGTGCCCTGTATCTCTCCATGCCGTTGATATGGACATACTGCTCATCGTATATGAAATAACAGGATGATTCCATCATTGATAAAGGAACCAGGGGAATTGTCTTTCTCACAGTCTCATGAGATATTATGATCCTTCCGATTGTGTGAAAGATGTCTGCTGTTTTTCTCAGGGATGTTTTCACCCTAGTGCGGATGCCCTTCTCCTTCATATCGTCAGGATAATGCTTTCCGTAACCGTAATTCGGAGGCCTTGCTACGAATGAATATCTGCAGTCCTGGCAGATGTATCTCTGAACCCTGAATACCGTTCCATTCTCCAGTTTCCGGATGCATGTGCCATTCCTCACAATGTTCCTGGAGAGGCACTGAGGACACATGGGATTCATGTAGCTTATCAGATCCTGATTCCTGAGCTCAAGATCCATCATGGGTATGTTATTGATCATGAATATGGGGGAAGTGCCCAGTGGTGAGAAATCATCAAGAGATGTTGAGATCCTCCTGAACTCAGTGTATGGCGCCTTCCTCAGCCGCATGTGATGGTATGTTTCATTCATATTTCATGATTTCGGTTCCATGCTGAATTTAGGAGAAAAATCAACTAAATTTTGACAATGTCAAAAAAAGCTTCAAGGGAGGTCAGGATTATGGTTATTGACGATCTTAAATAAGGGATGTCCCTGAGGAATATCTCAAGGATATCCCTACTCTCTCTGCCCGGATATTATTACAGGTTTGTGAAGAGGCACATCCAGAAGCTTGATCCTTCCATAGAAGAAAGGATGTTGCATTAGAGAGACCAACATACAGATACAGGAGAGTATGGGATTGGCTTTACATCCAATTTAAGACTCAATTTCCCACAACACCTTAATGCCGTCCATCATTCGATCTGAGGTAATAAATCTGGCCGTTACGAACTCAAATTTCTCTCATGATCCTTGAACTTATTCTAGGGATTACACAACATTTGGTACAATATCGTCGCTGTGCATAAATGAAAATCTTTTAATGGAGAGCAGAATCGCTAATGACATTAAAGGAGACATATTAATGAAAATAGGGATAGTAGTCAGAAACCTATGGTCAGCGGGGGCACCGAAAATAGCAATTAACGAAGCTAAGGAGTTACAGAAATTTGGTCATAATGTGACACTAATTTTTCTACGACAAGGAAAATCGTCAAACGTCTATAGGTCTCTTCTTTCTGGATTTGACTTTAGAATAATAAATAAAAGCGGAAAATACAGTTCTATTTTCACCCCTATTTTTGCATTTATGAGCAAATTTTTCTCTGAACCAGGTTCTATGGAATCAAAAGATTTTCAAAAAGAGGCAAGGGTGGATCTAGATCTTCTGATGAAGTTTCCGAAATTGATAACAAATGACAATTTTGATCTGTTGATATGTCATGATGAATATGCTGCTATTGCAGGTTATAAATCATTAAAAAAATTGGGAATAAAGTACGAGGTTTTGCTGCATGAGCACTTGATTGAAGAACTTCCGACATGGATAGGAAAATACATCAGATACTATAGGAACAAAGTTCTGACGAATGCATACAGATTGTTTTCTGTAACCGACAAAATTTCAAAAGATTGTGAGAAAAAATTCGGGTATAAGGTCATTGCCAATCCACCCGGCTTTGAGGAAGGCAATATAGTAGAACCACAGATTAGAAAAAGAAGGATTATTATAATAGGATTTGTTGGGAGAATACTGAACAGAGATGATCCTAGAAGTATTTTGCATATACTTGACTTGGAAAAACTGTTGCCGGATTACGAATTTGTTCATATAGGAGGGGTGAAATCTGATTTTTACCTCCAAGAGTATAAGGAAATGTTGAAGAAAAACAATTCTTCTATGAATTTTTTTGAAAATTTGGATGAACTTGAGAAAATTGATTTATTATCACATTCTAAATTTCTCATAAGATTTGGTAAGGATGAATACGGACCAGGAATGCCAGTTGTTGAAGCATTATCCTTCGGGGTTCCTGTTATTGTCAACAGCGGTTTGGGGTCATCAGAAATGATCATGAGATTCAAGGCCGGGTATGTTATTGACACCGTTAATGCGGATAACATAGCCCCTTTAATAAAGAATACTACCGAAAATGATTATGTATCACTTGTTAATAATGCAATTAACCTGCGTAATTCATGGAAGTGGACGGACCACGCCAAAGAACTTATAAATAATCTTGATGGACTTAATAAAAGCAAATTATTAGAATACCATCACATTGAAAATGGAGACATTCATAATGTCCATAAGTAAACAAAGTGAAAAGACTTGGGAATTCATTTTTTTCGGACTATTTTTAGTATTGATAAGTGTCTTCATTTTAAAAACACTCGATGGCGGAATACTGTTCTGGGATGATGGTTTTTATCCTTTTAACCCTGTTCTTGCCCTTAATAGGGAACTTTCTGCTTGGAATGGTCCAATTATTCCAGGATATCCATTTGACGGAGGGGTTCTTTATCTTCCCTTTATAATATTTACCACGGTGCTAAGATTTTTTTCATTTGGTTACTCAATCATTGATGCCGTCTATCTAATTATTTTATTGTTTCTCGGAGGTATTGGAACCTATTTGCTTTCAAAATTTATTACGGTTAACTACATATTCAAGGATCATACTTCTGGATTCAATTTATATCTCGGCTCTGCTTTAGCATCTCTTTACTTCGTATTCAATTATGAACAGATGGTCTATTATGGAGGAGAATTTTATTCTGGCTTTTTGATGGTAAATCTCACACCCATACTCCTCTATCTTATCCTTCTTTATTTAAGTTCCTCTGTAAAATTTGGATTTTGGAATAGATATTTGGGACTTATATCTATAGTTTCTGTAATAATTGCTGGCGGGATAGATATTACTGGGAGTATGGGGGGTGGTATTCAGTGGTTTTCTGCTATGATCATTTTTACAATTTTAGCAGGAAGATTTCTAGAGAACAAAATTGTGAGTAAATCACATTTCATTTCAAAGATGTTTTCTGTTCTGTTAATAATTATTCTTTCAAGTGCTTGGGTCTTCCCGTATGTATATTTTAATCTTGCTGCCATTAGAGAATATGCTACATCAGCGTATTTGTATGGGAAACCACTTATTGTTGCTGGAGGATATGGCACTATATTTCAAAATATATACGCTTTATTCACGTCAGGCTTTGGGAATTACCCCTCTTTTGTTCAATCCGGCCCATATCATATCTGGTATGCACCATTAGCTCTTGTCAATAGTAACATAGTGCTCATTGGCTTTACTTATATACCTTTCATTATTTCCCTTCTATATATTTTCTTCATCAATAAAAAGTGGTTGAATAAAGGGAATTTATTAAGTTTGTTTTTTGTAGAAATATTTTTTATAAGTTTACTGGTGCAAGTAATTAATACTCGCCCTCTGTCATATTCGTCTAATCCAATCATCTCCGGTTTTAACTTTTTCCTGCAGCCCAATTGGTCAATATATCCATTTGTTGCAATGGTATCTATCTTTATGGGAATTTCGTTGAATATAGTTCAGAGACATTTATTAGCATTGAAGAAGATGGATTTACAAACCGTTATTATTCCAAAAACTAACAAATTACTAGGATTAATCCCAATAATATCCCGTTTATTTTGGGTATTGGGCAGACATATTAGACTACCCAAAACAGCAAGGATGTACCTAAGAATGAAAGAAAAAGTCATTAAACGCCCGCGAAAGGGAAGGTTGTACTTTTATGGGACGATTCTATCGTTAATAATTTTAATTGTATTATTTATTTCACCAATATTGATTAATCCGCTTCAAGCTTACCAGTATGGAAATAGTAGCCCAGTGCAGGGTGTCTTCAAAGTGGATAATTCATTCAATGATGTTGGAACCTTTCTCTCACGCGAATCACCTTATAACAATGTTCTATACCTACCAGTTACGATAAGTCCATCTGCCGGTATGAACGGACAATCTTCCTTTATGACTGTTCTTCCACCTTTCTCTCCCTATATGGGAGGTGAGATGCTTTCTCAGGATCCTGGACCGTCAAATGCATCTTGGATTTTTCCGATCCTTGCCAATTTTCCAAATATTTCGCATGAGTATTTTTCTAATTTTTTAAGCTTATTGAGCATTAAATACATTGTTGTAAACACAAAAGAATATCCAACATGGGTAAACCAGACGAATTTTGCAGAGAGTGGGCCACCCTGGAATTTTAAATCAATGTTGAATGCTTTAAATGAGTCAACCGGAATAAACTTCGTCTTAAAAATTGGCCCGTATTACATATATGAAGTAAAAAAAGCGTTACCAATGGTATACCCAACTTATATGGTACCGTCAAAAAACTATAGCCAATTAACGCCAGAAAGTGTATATGGGGCATTTGCTAACGGATCATTAATAGCGGGGGAAACAAGTATAATAAATTCCACCATCATTTACAGTGGTTTAAACCAGTATAATACTCCATATTGGGTTTATTCTAGCTATCTGCAATCTAGTGTTAAGTGCTTTCCCATTTATATAAAACATACTAGCGAGGTTAACAGCGGAATTGTATATTATAACCAATTACTTGTCATTAAAAATTACTCTAGTTATGGGATAAATACTAATGTTTCAAATATATATTTTGAGCAAAATAATGGGTCTTATATAAATGCATGGATACAATTTCATAACGCAACCATGGTAGTGATCTGGACTAAAATTCCAATCAATACTTCCAAAATTTCTATGTGCGTTTTACCAAAGAACATTGACATATTATCAAGCAATGGCTTTATAGGTGTTGGCAATTCCTCTTTCGACAATATTGCGAGAGTATTTTCTCAATATAATGTAAATTATCATTTAAAAAGTCCTTTTAACGATTCAACCGCAATGCAGGTTTTATTTTCAAATTCAACATCATATTGGAATGATTATTATCAGGGATTTGGCTTCACAATTGCCAATATGGGAAAGATGAATTTTTCGGATGACCCTTTTTTTCAACTTAACTCCCCAAACAATTGGAATCCCGCATTTCAATTCTACTCTGCAAATAATGGCACAGGATATGTTTACGGTATTCAAGGAAATACCACTGTTCCATATTATGATTTAAAGTTTGGGTATCTTTACGTATATAACGTAAATTCATCGTCGCAAAATACAATACAGAGCATTAATGGAAACTATAATACTTTATATAAAGGGGACAATGGTATTTTTTCCGATCAATTCGTTGTTGACGGTTCGAGAACAATAAATGTCACCTTTGCAGATGCGTTCCAATTTTATGTGCCTATAGGTGGGATGCCAAATATTTCTATAGGAACAATACCAACCATAGTTTACCCATTAAATTCGACAATAAACGGACCAGGCAATACAGGGACAAATCAATCAAACATCTACTTCATTAATTTTACCAAGGACGCAAAACCTGTAAACTCCAGTTACGTGGAATACATCTTGAGTAAATCTAAGATAGTTTTAGTCAATGATACATCTGGGTTAAATACCACTGTGAACGGGTACTTAGATAAAAATTCAATCGAATTCAGTCCCATTTTCAATAATGCTGGAGAATACACCGTTCTGTTTGAATCAAACATAAATGGCACAACGATCGCAGGAATGAAGAATATTCAAGTAGAGAGTAAAAATAAACCTTCAAACACCATAATGTTAAACATTACTGGACCTCAAGAGATTTTACCTGGGAAGAATTACACTTATGAAATAGACGTAGAATATTTGAATGGCACACATGTGAATTTGTCGCTGACATCTGATATATTCAATAACTTAACAGTAAATCTATTAGGACAAAGTACGCAAACTTCTTCCAATAAATTAATGTTTACAGGTGGAAAAATATATATAAATGTTAGAGAAGGAAATTCAGGTTTGATAAAACTCCAAGCACATTCGTGGATATATTCCTTTAGGCCACTTCCAACATTGAATTTTTCAAGAATATCGGATAGTGAATATTTAGTACATATTAATGCAGGTTCTTCATTTTATCTAAATCTCAATCAAGCATTTGACAGTGGATGGGTTGCAACGATTAATGGGAAGTCAATAACTAATCATTATCTTGCTAACGACTTTGCCAATTCTTGGTATATGCCTGCCGGAAATTATACCGCATTAATTTATTTCGAACCCCAGCACTATCAGAATATTGCATTCGGTATTTCAATCTCCACTCTGTCTTTTCTTACATCGCTTACTATCTTTGATTTCTTTTTTTATCGGAAATTCCCCCCTAATAAAGAACAGTATTAAATTATGGGCCTTTGATGAGGAGAAAAAAAGGAGTCATCATCGGGACACCTAGTTACGTGATAGTGCATTGAATATGCTGTGAAATTGAAAAGGTCCTGCACAATTCGGATTTGAAGAGGCGAAAATATGCAGGACCAGTTGGATGTAGTGAAAGAGATAATAAGTATTTTCCTGAAAGACCGAAAGGAAGGAAAGAGACAGCTAATAGAATGGTTTCTCAATGACGTCATGGATGAGGAGGCAAGAGTACAGCTCTCATCCATGCCCTATGAGAGGACAGAAGAAAGGAAGGGACACAGGAACGGATCGAGAACAGGGAGGCTGAAGACGGTGGACGGGGAACTTGAACTGAAGAAGCCTCAGATAAGGGAGTTTCCTTTCAGGACTGCTGT
>JAJZYV010000053.1 GCA_021797955.1 Thermoplasmata archaeon | reverse complement strand
AAACCTATCAAGAATGGGGATACCTGCCCTCGTAATCAGGGCTCCAGAGTTTCCATATTATTTCTCCCAAAGTAGTGAAACAAAACCAGTGGTCTTTCTTGTCAGTCAGTCTGGAGAGAGTAAGGATATTCTTGAGAGTCTCAACATCTCAAAAAATTTTAATTTCAAAACAGTTGGGGTCTCCAACGAGAGAGAAAGTTCACTGATCAGGAATTGTGATATTGCAATGATCACAGATGCAGGAAAAGAGAATTCAGTAGCAGCAACCAAAAGTTTTGTTGTACAATTAATAGCATTTACAACCCTGTACTGGAAAATGAAGGGAAAAAATGAACTAGAAAACCTTGAAGAACTTGCAAAATGGATGGAAAATTTTTCAGAAGATTTCGAAAGATTTTCTAAGTATTCTAGAAAAATTAGAGGAAAGGTAATCCTGCTTGGAAACGGACTTCTTAACCCAATTGCAATGGAAGGGGCACTGAAGTTAAAGGAGACCGCTAATCTGGCAACAGAGTCCCATAATATTAGGGAATATTTACACGGACCCATACAGACGCTGGACAGGGAAAGTACTGTAATAATATTGGGGAATGAGATTGAAAAATATCCAGAAATAATGCAAAAGATTTCCAAACATGCAGGGAATATAATAAGGATTGGAGAAGGAGAAGGAAGCGATATCGTCGTGTGGAGGACTGAGGAAGAATTGAAACCCATAGCATACGTACTCCCCCTGCAGATATTATCGTGCTTGAAATCCATAGAACTCGGTATAGATCCAGATAGACCAAGTAAATTATCTAAGGTGGTGGATTATTAAATGACATCCAGTGGATCAATATCAATACGAAAAGAGTTGCTAGTGGATTTGATTAACAAATCCATTCCGGAGACATTCAGAGGTCTAGGTGCAATTATAATGCATAAAAACAGAGAAATTTTCAGATATTCAAACGGAAACATTCCTGAGCTCAACTTCTCTTATAACGAGAACGTCCTGTTTGATATGGCATCTCTGACAAAACCCATCATTACTGCTACCTTAGCAATGAAGCTTTTGGATGCAAATAAAATTGGGCTGGATGATCCAATTTCATCCTATTTAAAGGAAAAAAATGGAGTTTATTTCGATAAATTCTCAATGAAGAATTTATTGAGCCATAGCTCAGGGTTAATTCCAAGTTATCCACTCTACCTGAATGGAACTACAAGAGAGGATTATCTAAATACCATAAGGGCAATATCAACAGGGGCTACACCATACACAAAAGAGGAGTATAGCGATCTGAATTACATACTGCTTGGACTGATACTGGAGGAAATAACAGGAAAAACACTAAATGAGTTGACAACAGAGGAAATTTTAAAACCACTCAAAATGAATTCAAGCGGTTTCAAGCCCAGTATGGATAAAAAACTGATTGCCCCAACCGAAAAAACGGAAGAAAGGGGTCAAATCTGGGGAGAGGTTCATGACGAGAATGCCTATTATCTTGGAGGAGTTGCTGGCCATGCAGGATTTTTCAGCACACTTGATGATATGGCAAAATATGTAGTAGGATTCAACGAATCCAACCTTTTTTCCAGAAAGACCAAGGAATTAATGGTTACACCCGTAAATGAATTCCTTGGGGGAAATTTTGGATTGGGTTGGATGATCAAGAATAGCAGAAGTGAGAAATCTGGTCCTTCGTTCGGGTACACTGCATTCATGGGAGACTACAGCTCATATGGAACCATAGGGCATACTGGGTTCACTGGAACGTCCATCGTCATGGACTTGAAGAGGAACCTGACCGTGGTTATTTTATGCAACAGGGTCTACCCAACAAGAGAAAATAACCTGATGCTGAGATTCAGAAGAATTTTTCACAATGCAGTTTATAACAGTATTAATGATGAAGAAGTTGGTTGACATTGAGCGACTTTAGCATTGCATTCGGCAATATTTACACCGGCGTGGATCGCAGATCAGGTGGATATTTAAACGTTAAAAATGAAAAAATAAAATCCATTTCATCATTTCCAGAATATGATTCGGTGGATGGAGAATACAAAGATTATACAATAGTCCCGGGATTTGTAGACATCCATACGCACGGTTTTGGTGGTTTTGATTCTATGGAATGTGATCCATATGGAATAGCGAACTGGTCAGAAAAACTTTTGAGGTACGGTGTTACTGGATTTATTCCAACATCTGTTTCTGCCAGTGAGGACAATATATTGAGGTTCTTGGAATCCGTCAGAAATGCAATGGAAAAGAAAGTGGAAGGTTCAGAGATACTTGGTTCGAGATTGGAGGGACCGTTCATAAGCCCAAAGATGAAAGGTGCCCATGACTTGAATTTCATTAGAAAGCCAACGAAGAATGAAATAAATCGAATTATACGCACAGGAATGGGAACATTGAAAATTGTCGATCTGGCTCCAGAGATTGAAGGTGGTTTGGAGGCTGCAAAAGAGTTTTCGTTCAATAACATCAACGTTTCCATTGGGCATTCCGATGCTAAATTCCAGAAAGTTGTAGAGTTCAGCGGTGGGAAAAATCTTCATTTCACTCATTTTTATAACGCTATGTCAAATTTTCAACACAGGGAGGCGGGAATGGTTGGCGCAGGCTTAACATTGAATAATTCAGAACTGGAATTGATCTGTGACCTGTATCACATAGATGAAAATGCCATAAAGCTGGCTGTCGAAACAAGAGGCTGGGATAATTTAATCCTGGTAACGGATTCAATAAGTGCAACGGGAATGAAAAATGGAACCTATAGATTAGGCGAACTAAATGTTGCAGTTAAGGATGGTTTGTGCACTATAGAGGATACAAAAACCATAGCAGGAAGCACCTTAACAATGGATAAAGCAGTACGAAATCTTTTAGATCTCCATTATGTGATGGAAGATATAGTCAGGGCAGCGTCAGTTAATCCCTGCAGATTCCTGAATCTGAACGATAGGGGGACACTGCAAACAGGAAAGAAGGCCGATTTTGCAGTGTTAAATAATAATTTAGAAATTGTAGCAACCTTTAGAAATGGGAAGAAACTATTCTCACGTTAAATTCTCATACCATCAGGAAATCCTTCAGTTCTTCCTTTGGCAATTTCATTACAAGGGAGGTCAGTTCCTGAGAAAGTGTTTCAACCTCCTCTTCTCCTATCTGTACCCCCATCTTCTCTAGTACAATTTGCATGGACCCAAGTACTGCGTGATAGCCAAGCAAAGGATTCTTAAATTTAGTGGTTGGAAATTCTTGCAGAATTTCATTTTTGAATGTATTCCAGTATATCTCACCTGAACGGAACACCCCACCATACCCGCTGACTCTGACATCATTAAATTTCATTTTTCTGATCAGGCCTTTTACGCAAAGGGCGGCCTCCTTGGATGACTCCTCTAAGAGTTTCTTTGAGATTATATCCCCATTGTTGGCAAGCTTAGAGACTAGGGATGCAATTGAAGCTATATTTCTCACATCTATTTTTTCTCCATATATTTCATTGACAAGCATTCTTGGCTCTTTCACATTAAATTTATCAAGGATCATTTTGAGCAACCCCTGATTATCCGTTCTGCCGTCTGCAGTTTTGGCAGCCTCCTGAATAGCCCTTCTTCCTATGTAGAATGCTCCGCCTTCATCCCCAATAAACCATCCCCATCCACTACATCTTTCCATGGTTCCGCCTTTCTTGCCATAGGATATCATTCCTGTACCGGGGGCAGCAATGATCCCATCTCCATGCGGAAATCTGCATCTGAAACCAGCTTCTCCATCGTTTAGAAGTTCATATTTGCCTCTCAATTTGTAAGATGAGATAAATTCATCAATAATCTGTGTAGATTTATTTGAATCTTTTACACCTGCAAGTGCAAATGTACTGTACTCAATATCCTCTATCTTATATCCGGATCTTTCAAGCGATTCGCCTAAGGCTCTGGAAATACTTGACCTGGCATGTTCCACACCAATATTCCTGTAGTTTGAAGATGATGAAAGCCCTGTACCAAGTATTTTTCCTTTTATATCATATATAATTGCTATTGTCTTAGTTGCACCACCGTCTACAGATAGAAACACCATTCTGAGGAAATGCGAAGGCACTAATTTATCTTTATTGGAATTTTTGTTACAAGGGAAATTATATTTCCAGAGTCATTATCTTAAATTTTCTGAAAACTCTGAAGCCATACCTTGAGTACAGATGGGAAGCTTTTTCTCCGGTCCACAAAAAATATGCATTTCTGATAAAATTTGATTTCATATTCAGGAGCGTTTTTTCAAGCAGGAGGCTACCTATTCCCAATGACCTGGCGCTTTCAATCACTTCGAAGCATCCAAATCTTTCGCCTTCAGCGTAGGTATATTTTCCCTCTCCCGAAGAGAACATTGAATATCCTACAATTTTTCCGTCAAGTTTCGCTATCGTAATCTGTTCATACCCGCCTGACATTATCACATCATTTGCTCTCTTGTAGCAATCTGCAGGAAAGTTCTTTTCAATAAGTATCAATAATTCATCTTTTTCATTTTCATTCAGGTTTTTTATATCCACTCCTTTCACTGAACGCCTGGAAATTCTTAATTTTCCCAGATTTGCATCCATTGCCAGTGCTTCTTCACTCTCCCTAAAACCCCTATTCAATAAATATTTGTAGATTTCAGGATAAGTTTCATGATCAATCCCTGGGTAAAAGTATCCTGGAGAAAAATTGGAAAAAATTATTCTTTTAATTCCATTGGATTTTGCCGTTTCTATCTGTAAGTCCAACAGTTCATCCAAATCATTCCGATTTCCAATTGCCATAGCGAATATCCATGCTGTGTCCTCCCTAAATGGTTCATATAAAAATTTTTTTGACTTCTTGCAGATTAATGAAAAACTTTTATTCTTCAGAATAGGGCAAAATATGTCGACGTAAGGATTCTCAAAATATTTGTTCTTCAACTGAGTTAAATTTGTTGGATCAGCGGAAAGTTGAGAATTCCAGATATCTACAATATCAGCAATTTGTTCACTGTCAAATTTCATGTACAAACTAAATGTTTGATGTATTATTCTTTTTTTCTGATCATATATCAACTCGTCAAAATACCTATTAACAAATAAAAACTATTCTAGTTCGATTCTATTAGGAATCCATGGAAATAATAAATAATATTAGGATGGAAATGCAGGACAAAACTAAAGAAAAGGCCAGAATTAATCACAACACAATTCCAATAGAAAAGACAATAGATGGTACCTATCATTTGAATGGAAGCCCACAATTCTCTGCAAACCTGGACACCGAATTTTCAAGATTCACAGCAAACTGTGATGAGCCAACGGCACTTGGCGGACCTGGAGTTAACCCCACACCTCTGACGTATCTCCTTTTCGGAGTCATGGCCTGCTACTCGTCAACTTTGGCTTCCCAATGCTCCAATGAAGGAATAAAACTCAAGGAACTGAAAATAAGAGGAAAACTAATTTATGATATAGCACCGGTGGTAATAGAATCGGACTTACCTATAATAAAGGAATTGAAAATTGAAGTGATTTGCGAAACCAATTTGAAAGAACAAATAAAGCGAGCCTGGAATAGATGCCCTGCAATTTTCGCCATTCAAAATCCCATTAAAACAAGCATTTATCAGGAATAACAGGGAAATTGCAGCAAGGAAATCTATCGATTTTAATATTTCATTTATTCGCAATTCAATTCGTGATTCAGGTTAATTCTGATACTTGCATATCGAATGGATTAACCTTCAAAATCCAAGTGAATTCTTTCTCAACACTTTATCTTCATTTTCAATTAGCAGGTTGAGTTGAGCTATCATATCATCCCTGAACTCTTCTTCCACCTTTATTCCCAATTTGTTCAGTTTTATAATTATGCCTCCAATTGCAACATGATACCCGTAATAAAACCGTATATGGCATTTTACTGAATTTCTTATTCTGTCCTGGATTATGGATCCTGCTTTCATTGTTCCACCAAGAACGGACACTTTCGGACATGATTTGAAATTTGCCAGCATGGAATTAATTACACTCGCATCGTAATCGGCCGCCTCATTGACTATTTTCAGTGCATATTCATTTCCTTCATAAGCCATCTCAATGACCCTGTGACTCAGAAGAGCAACCTGTCTCTTGTTCCTCTCCCTTTCCAAAACACCCATAATCTCCCTGAAATCTCCCAAAAAATGATTTTCAACCAATTCGATGAATTCATTTCCTTTCAGGATACCATCAGATTGCCTTTGTGCAATTCTCACTGCTTCTCTCCCTATCCAGGAGGCCGATCCTTCGTCTCCCATGAACCATCCCCAACCACCTACCCTATTCAAAACTCCGTCCTTTTGAACATATCCTACACTTCCCGTTCCTGGCGCGAATACAACTCCATCTTCAAAAAGATTGGCCATTTTGTAAGCAACGAAACCATCATTTACAACGTCCACATCTGTTCTGCCCATCATTCTTTTAATCATGCTTGTTCCAATCTTTGTAGTTTCGCTCGAATCACCAATTCCAGCTAATCCAGCAATAATATGCGAACTTTCAGTTGGATTCACACCCGAGTTCTTTCTAATTTGCCTCAGTGTATGTTCAATATCATTAACAGCAGTTTCCTCTGGCACAGTGGTGAAATTAGAAGGACCGCTGATACCAACTCCAATTACTTTTTTGGCGTTTTCATCAAAAAGTATAGAACAGGTTTTCGTTGCCCCACCATCAATGGACAGGATCATAAACGCTGATCTTTTTAAAATTTATAATGATTAGGTTTACTTCAACTAAAAATTGGTTAAAAACTAAAAAATTTTAATTAAAAAAAAGAAGAATTTTAACTCTATTCTCCAATTTTTGCACTGACTTCCCCTGCTGGCTTGAAATTCATAATTCCCTGGGACGGCTCCTCAGAGGATATTTCCAGACTGAGTCCCTTTGTCTCCCTTATGGTCAGTATGGTTACTATTGCTCCAACTATTGCCATTCCACCAAGTAACTCAAACTCCCCTCCGTTTCCAAGGGCTGTTCCTAAGATAAGGAATAAGAAAGTAAAGATACCTGCCCCAAGTTTTGCAATTGAAGCAGCAATTCCGTGTCCTGTCGATCTTATGTTTGTTGGGAACAGTTCTGTTGGCAGTATAAAGGTCGTTGTGTTTGGTCCAATATTTCCAAAGAGATATGAAATTCCGAAGATTACAACGAACAGGTCGATATCCCCTTTCAGGAATGAATACTTGACTCCAAGTATTATGTAAGCGATAGCCATCACTCCAAATCCGACCCACTGCAATGTTCTTCTTCCAACTCTATCTATCAGACCTACTGCAATCCAGTATCCTGGTAATGCAAAGGCACCGGCAAGAACAGTATCTCCAATTGCAACATTGAAAATTGTTCCTTTTAGTGTTGCTGCAGAACCGTATCCTATGTTTGAAAGTATGAATCCGTTGTTCAGTGTTGTTCCATAGAAGGCCATATCAAATATGAACCAGCTGATAGTAGTTCCCAATACGAATACTAAGTATGTTTTTAGCAATTTAGCATACTTTGTTTCATGGACTTTTACTGGGGAACCACTTACATCGTCCAGGTTTGAATTCCCTGTTATTCTTCCCACTGCCTTCCTGGCTTCTGTCTCATTGCCCTGCACCTGTAATGAGAATCTCGGAGTTTCCATCAGTTTTCTTCTCAGATATACTACATAAATTGCTGGAAGTGCTCCAAAGGCTAGCATTAATCTCCATGAATCACCCAGAGGCAAAATGAAAATTGATCCCAATCCTACTAGGGCACCTGAAACTAATCCAAAGCCCTGCATTGCAAATACCATACTTACTAGCTTCCCTCTGTGCTTGGTGCTTGAATATTCACTCATAATGGTTGAGCTTATTGGGTAATCTCCACCTACTCCAATTCCCACTATAAATCTTGTTATAATCATCATAACATAATTTACAGAAACAGCTGAAAGTAAGGTAAAAACGATCATTATGGCGAGTTCCAACCCGTACACTTTCTTCCTTCCCCATCTGTCTGATATGTGCCCGAATAGCATTGCCCCAACAAATGCTCCAAACAGAACTGCAGATGATACTCCGCCTTCAATTATTTCTACATTGGAAACGGCATATCCAAAAAGTGATGTTGTTCCCTGTATTGCACTTAAGTTAAATCCATAACTTGATGCCAATATTGGACTTGCAACTGTTAAAACGAACAACAGGTAAGCGTCTGTAAAGAAACCCATTCCTGCAACAAACATTGTCTTAACGTGACTCTTTTTAAAACCGGAATTATCCAGTTCGTTTAAAAGGTCATTTTCCTTTTGTGATGTTGTCATTACATCAATATCGATGACATAGGCATATAAATTTTCTAAGTAGAATACTTACTTGAAAATAGACACAATATGTCTATATATTATAGGTAGTTATTTTTTATATTCCAATCAATTAAAGCTCATGAAAATTATGACTCCAAGATCGAACCAATTTCGAATATATTAGCTCTTGTTGGAAGAATTTCTGAAATATTTTGAAGTTCATTTCCCGAAGGATTGGGATTCAGATATTTCAAGATGAATTGAATAATGCTTTGTGTTTCATTCCATTAATGATACGAAAGAGAACTAAAAACAAGATCAAATTTCACTTGAATTGGAATGAATCTGATGCTTCCACTTAATAATCTATTTCTATCGCTAATTCCAAGTTTTTGTGTCCTGGACGTTGCGATAGAAACTATGTCAACCACTCCATCTTGAATGATTAGTGCCTGCTGCTGGTCTCACCATTCCCGTAGGCATGGTTTCATAGAGATGCAACGACTGGTTCGTT
>JAJZYV010000052.1 GCA_021797955.1 Thermoplasmata archaeon | reverse complement strand
AAAAATCAAACCCAATTGAGGGCGGATATGTTCATGCACTCGGTGCTGGTTTATACGATAATGTCATAGTTCTGGATTTCAAGAGCATGTATCCTTCAATGATCATGAAATATAATATCTGTTTCACAACGTTGAGCCGTGAAGGAACCGTCCTGGCTCCGACAGGGATTAGATTTCTGGATAAATCAGTCAAGGAGGGTCTTGTTCCCAGATTGTTAAGACAGTTGATGGAAGAAAGAGATGCTGTCAAGAAAACAATGAAATCATCAAAGACCGAAGAGGAGAGAAATTATTACGATGGGGTTCAGGGGGCACTTAAGATTTTAATGAACACCTTTTATGGTGTCCTGGCATCATCATTCTACAGGTTCACTAACCTTGAGATTGGTAGTGCCATCACTGCTTTCGCAAGGGAAACAATAAAGGATCTTATATCAAGATTGGAAAAAGATGGATATAAAGTAATATACGGTGATACCGACAGCATCTTTATCGAATCTCGTCGATCGAAATATGAGGATATTGTAAGTCTTGGCAAAAATCTCAGTCAACAGATATCATCAGAGGAAGGGGTTACAATTGAATTCGAGAAAGTGATTGATCCATTTTTTTCACACGGAGCAAAAAAAAGATATGCAGGAAAAATCATATTCCCTAAAGATCAAGCAGGAGAGATATTCATAAGAGGTTATGAGACCAGAAGAACAGATTCATTTGATCTGCAGAGTGAATCTCTTACAAAAGTTTTTGATCTTATCATGGAGAGAAAAGTGGATGAAGCAGTGGACTACTCCAAACAAATAGTTTCAAAAGTACTATCAGGAGATCCAGATATACTGATAGAAAAACTAGTAATATCCAGAAGTGTAAAGCCTTTCAAGTCGTATGCAGATGAGAAGTCTTTGGCAAACGTCAGGGTAGCAAAGAAACTTATGGAAATGGGTGAGACATTCATTCCCGGAATGAAGGTATCTTGGATAGTTACTAATAGTAAAAAGACACCCCAAGAAGTGGAACCCTTCATCGACGGGTCTTCTTTTAATGGGAGGCCAGATTGGGAGTACTATGCCAGAAGACTTGAAGAAACTTTGAACAGGGTTTTAGAGGGAATCAGATCCGAGATTTCCATCATAGGTGACAGATCGGGGCAGAACAAATTGGATTCCTATAATTCTGGTGGAAAAAATCAGACCTTGGATAGCTACTTCTGAGGAAACCAATGTAATAGGGCCATGAATTTTCATTCATGGAAATATGTTCACAGTCACAAAACTTCCACTGGAAGATGTTAGCTTCAATGGAGCCATGAATTTTCATTCATGGAAATAGGAGGATCTCCGAAGAGAGAAATTCCTCACGGGCTTTGCTTCAATGGAGCCATGAATTTTCATTCATGGAAATTTGGTACTATCACTTTTGTCCAACCGGGCACTCGTAAGCTTCAATGGAGCCATGAATTTTCATTCATGGAAATATCAGTTTGCCTGTGTGCCAATCCACCTTTGTGTAGCTTCAATGGAGCCATGAATTTTCATTCATGGAAATAAAAAGTGGAAAGATAACACTTAACCCTCAAGCTTTCGGGCTTCAATGGAGCCATGAATTTTCATTCATGGAAATTTTTAGATGGATCTGTAATGATTGCATGGATAATGATTGCTTCAATGGAGCCATGAATTTTCATTCATGGAAATTTGGTACTATCACTTTTGTCCAACCGGGCACTCGTAAGCTTCAATGGAGCCATGAATTTTCATTCATGGAAATCGAAACAGTCAATTCAGACCCGACTGTAAGTGCATCCTCGCTTCAATGGAGCCATGAATTTTCATTCATGGAAATGAAAAAAGAAATACAACAAAATGGAAAACTATTGTAGCTTCAATGGAGCCATGAATTTTCATTCATGGAAATTTACACAAATACTTGATGGCATGAATCAAGCACCGGCTTCAATGGAGCCATGAATTTTCATTCATGGAAATCTGTCCAGACTACGTTGTGACTGATGAGGGTTGGTGCGCTTCAATGGAGCCATGAATTTTCATTCATGGAAATTGTGGAGTAATCCCATTCGATGGCATGCAACTATTAAGCTTCAATGGAGCCATGAATTTTCATTCATGGAAATAGGTTTATATGGGCCTTATTATAGACATAACTAGATTTACGTTTCAAATCCAGTCTCTACAACTACAATATGCAAATTTTTAGTTAAATGTTTCGAGAGGTGATAAATCGTTGGCATTTTACACCTCATGTTAATATTGCCTTGTTAGAATAATAGGCTGTTTTAGGTTAAAACCAATAGGCCTTATTTTTAGCATTTTCTTCAGCATGTGAGATCTCGATTTTATGGACTTTATATTAACGATAATGGTGAGTTCTTTAGCATTCATATCGGAAATGCTCCTCCTGCCATAAAGGGAGATGTTTTCACCAAAACCGGAGATATGGATACACTTCATATCTTTAATAATTTTTATTTCAGCTTAAACTATTACTGCCCTGCGATCGGATATTACTTTATGCGTTCCTATAAACTCCAGTCTTTTAAAGGTGCTGTTATTAGTACTTCCAACCCTAGCTATCATAATACTGTCTTCCTTATGGTTAATTATTTCCTGCAATCTTGAAAACAATATAGCTTTCTCTTTTAATGAGAGCTCGCAAATAAATACAGAAAGTTGAAGATGGTCCCCATAACCTTTCATAAGATTGAAGGTAGTTCTCAGTCTTTTTGGATCTGAAATGTCATAAGATACAATATATCTATTTCGCACACAAATCACCTAGTTAAAAAAGTTGGAAAAGTCTCTATCTCTCCAGAAAGGAAACGGCCCAGCAACCTAACTTGAACGTCAAGGACTCGTCTGTAGCTGATCTGATATCCGAACAATGGGTGTGTAACAAGTGAATCCATTCTGCGTTCATACGCACTGATTAGTTTTTTTCTTCCATCCGGTTTTATTGTAACGGAATTTGATCTTTCAATAAAATCAGATTTATTGACTTCACCATTATTAATTACATTTATCACGGTAGAATCACCTATTATAGATCTAAATTCCTCCATTAGATCAAGTGCCAATGCAGGCCTCCCATACCTTGGCCGGTGATAGAATCCAAGAAAAGGATCAAATCCGGTTGTCAACAAGGTTATGGTGAAATCCTTTACGAGCATAGAATATACATAAGAAAGCATGGAATTCACAGCATCTCTTGGTGGTCTTCTATTTCTGGACTCAAAGTCAAATTTATATTCGTCATCTCTATTTTTTATCATCTCATTAAAATGCATGAAGTAGGTTCTGGCAGCCATACCCTCTATTCCCAGTAGTTCTTGAGAATTAGTTGCACCGTTTATGGAGCTTACCCATTTTTGCAATTCTTTTAACGCGTTGTCAACAGGTATCTTCGAATTTCTTCTCAGGAGGGTTCTGCAGTTTCTTATTTTTCCATTTACAATGTTCTTTGAAATATTCAGGGACACCTCAGCATCTTTCGCAGCTAAATATTGTCTATCTCTAAGTTCAACATTCTTGTGGCTCATACCTTGGGTAAAACCATAGAACCACCCACCATAGCTAAAATAAATGACCGGTATATCTCTTTTGCATAGTTCATGCACTGACTGTGTCGAAATCTGTACATTCCCAAATAATGATACCTGGGATACATTCATCAACCTAACGCTGTCAACTGGTTTATCTCTAACCTTTATTACGAGTTCCTCATTTTTCTTTGACACATAAGCTCCCTGATCCTGTATGTAAACCGGGAGAGCATCATCTCTTGCAGGGTACAGCCTTCTTGTTTCATCAGTAGAACCATAAACATTCTGAGTTGTCAGATAATTAGTCTCATCAGGCAAACATATACCAACCAGAGAGCAGCCAGGGCATTTGGGGCTGTCTACAAGTGGGTTTGGGATTTTCCCGGATTTGGCTAGCAGCAAAGCTTTATCGCGAAGTTCCAGTGTCTCGCCAATAAGACTTTGTGTTATTGGAACTATTACTCTCTTCCTGGATGCAGAATAATATACGACTCCCTCATTGCATTTGTATCCATTCTCTTTTAAAATAATTGCCTGTGCGCAGATCTGAATACGGTCAGAATACCACGCGTCTTCACCAGAACTTGGCGACGTCCCTTTTTTATATTCAACCGGCGAAACGCATCCGTTGGATACCTCGATCAGGTCAAGTCTCGAAATAAGTTTTGATCGAGTATCTGACAGAAGAACTGAGGTGACCTGGAAATCGTCTTCAGCTTCAAGAGAATCCTTTTCAGGTAAATTTCCAGAAATTTTATCAACATTTCTATGAACTGTTCTTCCTTCTATGGTATCTGATGAATCCTCAAAATTTCCCTGAACCCATTCAAGATAAAACAACCTCTCGCAAAATGAGAATTCATTAAGCATCCTGACTGGAAGCAAATCCGGAATATCATCACCGGGTTCATCTGCGTTTGTCATTTCCTGTCCTCAGGCATGAACAAGCCAAGCCCGTAATGTGCTCCATACCCCATTGATATTGGCCCCATAACTGGTTTCTCGAACTCAAGTCTGAAGCCGTACCCCAATTGATCAGGATCTCCCTTCCTATTTCTTCTAAACTCAATCCATTCAAAACTATGTCCTTTTCGTTCCAACTTCTCAACAATAGAAACAGAGAGGGGTTCCGGAAGTCCGTGGTTTAAAGCTTCATGCTTCAGTTCTTCTTTGATCCACTTTTCTTTGTCACCTCTACCTTTTCTGTAATGCCTGGTCAGGACAACAGGAGTTTCACTCAGGAAAGTCAGACTTTCACCATTACTGCGGTGAGGTAAAATAATCTCATTTCTCATGCCAAATTGCACCGGGATGAATCTTATGGTTTCTCCATTTCCCTGCCAGAGAGCTTTGAATGATCCAAGAGTTCTAGCCTCATCAAAATTAAATTTTTCCTTTGACTCTATAAGCACATGATCGAGGACCCCATCATAGTCAAGGTCAAGGGGCATTATGAAAATATGCCGGTGGCCCTTAAGAGAGTTTCCCGATTGATCCCTTCCACTTATGAGACTTGAAATATGGGTGTTTCCTGTCACTTTTTTGTAGCGAGACATTAAGGATTTGTGTATTTGATCTCCTATGGTTATTGAATCTGTTATTCTTGGGGGAAGCTTAGATTCCATCTCGTAAAGTATGGCATTGAATTCCGTATGTTCTCTTCTGTCTGGCTGTTTTAACACAACTTCAAATCTGTCTCTTCTTACGCAATAGTTTTCAAATTTCATAGAGGGTGAATTCGCAATCTTTCCCTTTAAAAGGTCAGTGGTGCGAAGGATCAGCCCATCAAACCAGGTTAATTCTTTAATTACTCTCTGAGTTTCATATTCTTCCTTTGAAACAGGAACAGCAATTTTTATCTCCTCGGTATTTTCTGAATCAAGTGAAAGCGTTGAAGGATATGAGTTCCATTCGATATCTGAAGGAGGGTCAGACAATTCCATTTTTACCCATGATTCGCTTCTTCCAAGGAAATTAATTTTGTTTAGCAATTCAGAAAGACATTTCTCTTCATCGTCAGTTAAATTTGGTGTGTCCCACTTTATATATAAGGGATCGGATGGGTTTACAACTACAAAAGCGTCAAATGTTTCTTCCTTTCTTTCAGGATCTCCAAATTTATTGACATTTTTGAAAATGTCTATATACGAATATGAGGCTTTTGGAAGATGGAAAACAGGCAGTGACGAACTCAGTTTTGTCAATATTTCCCTCAGGACTTCATTATCCATATCTGGAATTTTTCTAAATTTTGTATCGATCAGGGCTCTGATAATTCTATAGGGGGAAGGTCCCCATTCAACAGCTGCTTCCCTTACATGTCTTCCCCATGGATTTGCATGGTATTTACCAGTGAGGAAGTTTATCTTGATCACTATCGTAATATCACCTCATTCTGTACCATCATCACCTGTATCAGTGGTTTTTTGTTTCACCTGTACCTTGGTTTTGACAACAGTTACTGGTGGCTCAGGGAAAAGGCCTTTTTTACGACATTCCGCTATATTATTCCTTACTTCCTCAAGCAGTTCCTTCTGTGAGGGGAGATTAAACTCATCAGGGTATGTTACAATGGTTTTTTCTACCATAAGATCGCATGCTGTTCTTGGTCTGAGTCCATTTTTCAGTAATGTCACTATTTTGTATAACGCAAGTGAAATCAGGAGATTGGAGGCTGCACGGTCCATTCCATAGCCGTAGATAAGGGAAAGATCTATGTTAAAATATCCAGAGATACTTTCTGCAGTAAATTCTGTTCTAGTATATGGTACGTTTGTGTATACATTAGGTGTTTCATGACCTCCAGTTGTGTATACTTTACCTGTTTCATGATCTTCAACAACCACTTCGCCCCTAGGATCATTTAGGGAGGAATTCTTAACCCCGCCTGACAGGACACGTTTCGCATTTTCTGCTTCTATAAAACCGCTCACTATCCTTGGTACTCTGAATCTACCACCATCTTTAAGATTCGATAGGAAAGTACCATGCAGTAAAGAGTTTATATCAAAATAAAAAAGTGTCTCTCCTATTTTTTTCCAGTTAATCAATGTTCCTTTGGAATAATCAGCCCGTTCTACAAGTTTTGATTGGAATTCAGGGTGATCAAACATTATATATGGAGAATTTATTCGATGAGGTTCTATCAAGGAGCTTGTACTGGTCTTTAGAGGAGACCTCCCATCCTTGTGATTCAGTTCAAGTTCAGATAATACATATGATATTCCATCAAGCTCCTTCTTCACATTAACTCCATCATCACTTATAATGGTGGATTCCAACATGTTTGCAACGGACTGGGCTGTATCCACCAGAACCATTTCTTTGCCGTCAGGTCTTTCATACACACTATTTCCTAGGTTTGAAAAACTAGCAGGTTGAAAACGGTCACCCTGCACCGGTCTTAGCTTGCTTTCTATCAATATTCTCGGGTATTCTCCAAGTTCATAGTACTTTTTACTCATTTTCTATCTCCTTTGTTTTTTATCAATGCAAGTTCCGTCAATTCTCTCTGTTCAACTGGCAACAGAAGTGCCGCTGCCAGTTTCATGCTATAGCTCTGTCCTAAATTGGGGAAAATTGTATTGATCGGTTTTAGATTGCTTGAAAGCAATCTACTCTGGGCAATCCTGCATGCATCTGCCACCCTACCTGCCTTGAGCAGAGACACTATTGCCGTTTCAGGAATTATATGGACTGACTCATCAAATCCAATTCTTATATCTTCTGGTAGAAATATTAATTTCAAAAGTGCAAAATCAAAGGGCTTTATGGTCGGAAATTCCCCTTTTTCAATAATTTCATTTGCGTAATTATAGAAATCATCGCTATGTCTGTTTATCAAAAGCAAGCCAAAGATAAGGTCCTCGGTTAAACTTTCATTAAAGTTTCCATGGATGAATTCAGAAATTTCATAAGTGGACAGTTTTATCTTGCTGTAAAGCGGAAGATTATTCAAATTGTCTCTCTCTGCAATCAGTACCCTTCTTAATATGGTATTAACCATCTTTTCATAAATGCTATTCCCAATCCATGAAAACTCAGGATCATCTTTTGACCATTCCAATCCATTTTCTGATTTAACAGATTCTATGTTGGTTCTGATACTTCCCTCTTTTTTCCGTGCCCCTCTGTCCTTGTCTGAGTAAGTTATGGAAGAAACCGCCAGAGCTATCTTCATTTCTATGGATTTATCATCCATGGCTTTCAACCATTTCGGGTCCAGTTCTTCAAATGGTGATAAATTCGTCTTTGAGACAATTGACAAATGTGCAGAAAGCAGACGTTCAAACCTACCGAGAGCAATAACTACACGCTTGGCATTATACTTATCGCCGTTTACTGCAAAATCGAATATTGACTTTTCAATTTCAACCCGGACCTTCTCGAATGAAGGTGGCAAATCAGTACTATTCTTTCTTAGAAAAAGATCTATACTTGAAAGTAATGGTTCAAGGCCTAGCAAAAGGTCCGGGTATTTATTCATTTTTACTTTATACTGTCCTAATGGAATTAAGAAAGACGCCTGACCATTTTTAACCGAAAGTGAATATCTGACAAATTCATCAATTCCTCTGTCCACTCCAAGGGAATTCACTGATTCTGCAAATTGAAGCCCAGTTGATGCAGTCTTTCTTCCAATATCGGATCTTCCTTCTCTGAAGATTAATTTGATTTCATCAAGGGTTGCGGGATTCTTCCACACTGGAAACCACAGCTCAAAAGATTTTGGATCTGAAGGGTCGGCAGATGAATAAGGGGAACTCAGCCTGACTGTAAAAGGGCTTATTGGGATTGAGTTTATTGCTCCATTTTTCTTTCCAATTCCGCTTGTCCAGATCGTTATTCCTTCCATGAAAAATATCAAATCCCATGGGTTTACAGCTGCATTATCTGTTTCAATGCCTTCTCCCTGATTTAAACCTCCCGTAAGACCTGGTATGAATTTTCCAACGCTTACGTTAGTTCTGAGATAGTTAGTGAAATTTCCAAATAATGAGTTATTCAGAAGACTTGATGATATTCTGTAATTACGGTCATCATCCAGTTTCAAAAGCATACCTGCAACCATTTCTATGAATGTGTGGGTAAATTCTAGCCTTGCATCATTTCCTCCTGTTCCATTTATGGGGGGGTATTTAACTACACCTTCTGCATTAATTACTACCGCGGCATCAGACCAGTATACATAACTGTCATCAAGCTGGTTTCTGCACATGGTTATCAATTTTTCCTTATTTCTACTCATGAAATCGTGTGATTTTTTCTTGTTTTGTAGATCTGACTGGGTAA
>JAJZYV010000051.1 GCA_021797955.1 Thermoplasmata archaeon | reverse complement strand
TCGCCAAACGCAGTATTGTTTTATATCTCGCTTCTTATATTATCTGCATTTCTTCTTTTAGGGGGATTGGTGACGATCTACGCTAGCTCGGTTTCTAATGCAATTATTAGCAACCCAAATAATATATCCATAACAGCTGACCTTCACCTTAAGTTTTTGACCATAGCTATTTTCCTTGGGCCATTTCTTTTCATCCCACTTCTTTCTCGGCGGTTTGCTTTACTGGCTCTCCCCTTTTTTATTCTTGTTTTCTTTTTTAACAAATTTGGATACTATGCTTTTCCATATGTTATTATTTTGCAATACTCTAGCGGAATAATACCATTTATCTATCTTGGATTTATAGAAGGGCTAAAAAATTTGGATTTTTCCGAGACTAAATTAGCGAAATTAGGAAAAAAACCAATATTTTGGAGAACGTTTTACAAAAGATATTCAGTGAGGAAACTTCAAAGAAAGATTGCCTATCTCTCTGTGTTCATAATTATCGTACTTGCCCTTTTTTATGAGCCTTATGGTCCGTTAAATCACTATACTGGCGTCGATGATTACAATTATGAGATCACGAAACCTCTTAATCTTACACAATACGAGGAACTAACAACCATCATCACTATGATTCCACAAAATACTAGCATTTTAGTTCAGGACAATTTACCTCAAATATTGCCAGGTCAGATAGCATACAATCTTTACGTCCCCGGAGAGATAGAAAATTTCAGCTTAGGGAATATAATGAATAATTCGTTTCCTTTAAGTGTGAACAACATAAAGCAAAATGTGAGCATTGATTACTTATTAGCAGATCTGAACAACATCCAAATGTTTCAATATTCAGTTAATCCTTACAATCCAACTTTTGCTACCATAATTAATAGGCTATTGGAAACTAAACTATACGGCATCATGATAGAGTCAGATGGTTTTCTGCTTATAAAAAGAGGCTACAGATCGAATCCAAGAAATTTTAGCCCGGTGGCATACCCAAAACTGCCTTTCGTTGAATCCGGCAAAATAAATTATGCTGGTGGCGGTTTCTACGTGTGGAATATTTTAGGAGTGGTAGCTTCAAAAGGAAACTACTATTCTAACATATCCTATTCCATTATATCCAATCCGGCTGATGTAAACAATAATGTAAGTCTCAATTTTTTCCTTGTTAACGGCAATTCGGGTGTCATACTACGTTATAAAAATTTATCCATGGCAACAACTGATGGATTTGCCTCGGGAAGCTTCACAATACATTTTAGCCTGAATAACGGTGTTACCGACTATCTAAGGTTGGGTGCCGAGGTTTCGTTTCGTATCAATAGTAGCTTAAACTTAGAAGGTGTATCAATCTATCAGGTCTCGTTCTAAATTTCAATAAACTACTTCACCTTTGCAAAGATGCTGTTTTCTAAAACCTACATACTTGGTGAAAATTTTTTCCGCACCGACTCAGCCCGTTCGAACCTGTCCACGAAATTTGTCTCTTTTGCCCAATTCACAAAATCCGACACTCCTGCCTTTAAGTCTTTGAATTTGTTACTCCCATAAACCGAGAACAATTCGGTATTATCTGAAAATATATTTCTTATATCTCCAACTCTTGATTCATTAGTTATTCTTGGAGTTATATTAACCCCCATTTCTTCTGATAAGATTTCAAGGAGTGTGTTAATCTTGGTTGGTCTTCCGGTTCCGACGTTAAATATACCCTCTCCCTTTTCCAAGGCCTTCAAGTTATACTGGGCCACATCTGAGACATGTATAAAATCTCTTGTCATTTCACCGTCTTCGAATATGTATGGCGTGTTACCAGACGCAAGCCTGCTGTAGAAGATACTTAGCACTCCAGTATATGGGTTCATGAGACTCTGTCCCGGCCCGTAAACATTAAAATAACGAAATGACACCGCCGGTATTCCCAAATAGTCACTATATTGCTTTGTCAATTGTTCCGAGAAGTATTTAGACAGAGCATACGGATTTGGAACCTGAGGCGGTTTATCTTCCTTAACTCCAACAGGAGCCGCTATTTCTGAACATTTTGGACATAGTATATCCCATCTTCTTTCTCGGAGTTGCGAAACTTTTCTAATGTCAGGATAAAACAGCCCATGCTCCTCGCAGAAGTATGCTCCTTCGCCATACACATAACTAGAGGAAGCAGTGATTATTTTTTTAATATTTTTAGTTAGCTCTCTTCTCTTTGTTAGCTCGTTGAAAAGATGTGAAATCCCCATGGTATTTACCAAGTTATATTCATCCAATTTCCAAAAACTCTGTGAAGAACCAGTCAAGGCTGCAAGATTAATTATGTAATTAGAATCACTAAGTGCTTTCTTCCAAGAAGAGGTTCTGGTAATACTCTCATTAAGAAATTCTATTTTATCTTTTGAATAAACTGGGGGAATTCCTTGGTGTACTTGCTTTTCTAAATTGTCAATCACTTTGACTGAATATCCCTTACTTATCAATAGATCAATGGTGTGACTTCCTATAAATCCGAAACCTCCCGTTACTAAAACATTAGTCATTTTTAGGTTAATACAATAATCCATATAAATTTCTTTTTTCATTTGACCCATTCCGCCTCAATATGGAACTCTTTCTCATATCCTCTTGCTGTCCCTCACTCTTGACAATCAATGGATGATTATTGACGTGCCTCCGGCATATCTCAGCCTGTGTCACATTGTCAGTGAAGGATTCCATGACTATCTGGAACTTCTCTTCCGCTGAATATTTGGACTTCATGAAGAGACCTCCATGATCTGGAAAAGCGCTTTTCGCATGCTCTTTATGTATCTGTTCTTCTCTATAATATTATTATCATAGTGTTCCGGTTCTGTGATGGCTCGGGTCAGATGCTAGAATAAATGTTACCGAAAAACTAGTTATAGGAGACAGGAGTGTCATAGGAAAAAATGCTCTTATCGAAGGGCGTTCTGTAACAATAGGAAGAGAAGCCTGGATAGATGAGTATGCGCACATTGGCGGAGGTAGCTGTTTTGAGCCTCAATCTGATTTTGTCGCAGGAGATTTCTTGCACATGGGAAAATTCTCCCACATAAATACAGCTAGAAGAGTTATCCTAGGCGATGAAGTTGAAATTGGAATTGGAACTAAGGTATTTACACATGGTGCATATCTTTCTTTCTATGAAGGGTTTCCAGTTCAATTTCAGGAGGTTAAAATAGGTGATAGGGTATGGTTGCCAAATGCATGGGTAAACCCTGGGGTTGAAATCGGGCATGATGTTGTTGTTGCTGCTATGTCGTTGATCAACAAGAGCATCCCATCTGGATGTTTGGCTGGGGGAGTACCTGCAAAAGTATTAAAAGAAAATGTATACCCACATAACTTGTCGGAACAGGAAAAAAATGAATTGTTGAACATGATTAATTATGTTCTTGGAAAATCATACGTGATTTTAGATGACATTATATCTGTTAAGGGAGAGAAGGGTGATACATTATTTGACCTTAAGGCCAAGACAGTTTCTGGCATTGCATCCTCAGAGACTGAACAACTTAAGAATCAACTTAGAAGAATAGGGATACGCTTTATGTATTATAACAATAACGGGGTTTATTCAAAATGGTAATTCTCGCAGTTGGTCCACATCCTGATGACATAGAATTCGGGTGCTACGGTACTCTAGCTAAATTCAAATCTATACAAAAAGAAGATATTCATTTGTTAATCCTTACTAATGGGTCAAATGGTGGAGAGTCTAAAGAAAGAACGAACGAAGCTAAAAAATCTGCGGCACTGATTAATGCAAGGATTATGTTTCTAGATGAGAACGACGGATACGTCAAAAATGACGCATCGACTGTTAGAAAAATTAAGTCAGTTATTGATGCGGTTTCTCCGAGAATAATATTCTTTCCATTTTATAAAGACACTCACCAGGATCATGTTGCCTGCTCTCTCTCAGTGATATCAGCTTCCCATGGAAAAGAATCACTTCTTATGTACGAGACCCCATCTACATACGAAATGGAACCGTCTGTTTTTTGTGACGTTTCAGATTACGTGAATCTAAAATTGGAGTCGTTGAAATGCCACCGGTCGCAATTGGATAAGATTTATTTTGACGAGAATCAATTAATGTCCAGAATGATCTATTGGGGATGGAGGAACAGACGAAGGGCATACCTGGAGCATTTTTCCGTTAAACGGCATTTCTTAATGGATCGAATTTAATTGCATAAAAACGTAAAAAATCACTCTGGATTAAACACCCTGAAGATCACGCGTTGCGTCATGTAGATATATTATCTATCTCTATTGGTGCAAGTGTGCTGAAATTCCAGACGCATTTCTATCTCATCAGTTAAGCTGAACCCAGCTTTCTGATAAAACCGGGAGTCTTCCAATGAGCAGTTCAATATTAGTTTATAACAGTCCAAACTTTTGGCGACATTTGTCAATTCTGATAAAAGAAGCTTTCCTATTCCTTTCTTTCTGCACTCTGACAAAGTGACAACGTTTTCAATATGAGCATATGGTCTCCCATTATGCGTCAGGTTCTTTTGGATCAGCATTGTGGCTGTCCCGACAATCTCCTTGTTTAATTCGGCTACGAGCAGGTAATAGTTTTCATCTTCTATTATTTTCAGCAGTATTCTCCTTCCCTTGGAAAAATCATAATGTTGATCTATACTATCAGTTTTGAGTTGGCTCAATACTCTAACCAGGGACAAGAAATCATCTGGTCTGGCTAGTCTTACCGTTGGTCTGTTATTATAGATACCATTGGCTTCAGAGAGATCAACGGGAAAATTAATCCCCTTCCACATGGCAATGATTTTTGCACGCATCTTGAAACCCACTTTGTAAAGCTCTGGGATCGCTTCCGTGAGATAATACTCATTCGAGTTGGGTTCCATTCTTATATTTGGGAAAATTTGAAAGAACTGTTTTGGCATTACATATATTCCTGTATTTACAAGACCCTTTCCTACATTTTCTTTTTCAAATATCTTTCTGACATAGCCCTCAGAATCTAATTCAAGTGTACCAAAATTTCTGCAATCATAATGCTGATAAGCGAATATTGTAGGTACTTCGATTTTTTTTAAATCCAACTCATCATAGTCAAAGATATCATCGCCCATAAATACGCCAAATATATCATCAGTGATGAATTGTTGTGCTGCATTTAAAGCATCAGCTGTACCCTTTGGAGAATGTTGATAAAAATATTGAAATTTTAGGCCATATAATTTTTTATTGAAGGTCTCTTCATCAATAGGGTTTATGACAATTGCAACATCTATATTGTCTGAATTAAGCTTTTCAACAATTCTGCGAATAATTGGCGTACCATTGACCTCTAGCAGGGGTTTTGGCGTAGAACTGATTTGAGGATCATCATTTCCCAGCCTCATCCTACTTCCCCTGCCGGCAGCAAGAATAACTGCTTGTTTAATTATCGTGCATCACCTCAACAAGTAAATTGACACCCAAGGATAGGAGGTCTTGACTGGATTCCCTCGATTTTCCATCAGCGTTTATCCTTATGATTGGAGAAGTGTTTGATGCTCTGACCAGAACCCACTCTCTGTCATCACGCTTCGAATGTATCTTCACACCATCAATTTCTTCCACTCGATAACCCATATTCTTCGCCTTATAGGAAACTGTTGCAACGACAAGAAATTTTTTAGAATCTGGGCATTCAACTTCCACCATCTTGCTGGCATATGAAACTGGCAAACCAGCCACAAGTTGAGACAGACTCCTTTCACTTCTTGAGAGAATCTCGATCATTTTAAGGCTGGCAAATATTGCATCATCAGAACATCCCATTTCTGGAAAGCTGTAATGCCCACTATACTGTGCCCCAAAAAGAGCATTTCTGATCAGAACTTCATTTGCGCAGTAACTGTGTCCAACCCTTATCACAACCGGAGTACCGCCCTGCTGACTAATAAATTCGGATATGGACGAGGAACACGTCACATCTATAATTATCTCACCTTTAGATAGAGCAAGTGCATTGCTGGCGAAGATGGGAATAATACTTTCGCCTGTTGGATAAATATTGCCTAAATTATCCACAAAACCAACTCTATCACCATCAGCATCGTATGCAATACCAAGATCGCTATTGGTATTCAACACTGTTCTCTTTAAATCTCCCATGGATTCGGAGGTCAGTTCCGAGGATCTTCTGAAATTACCCTGCTCTGTGTTAATTTGCTTACATTCCAAACCGAATTCAGCAAGAATTAGCGGAACGACGTTCGCAGTTACGCTGTTCCCATAATCAAACACGACAGATAATTTTCTTCCAATGTTAATTCTTTCACTTACATATTTAACATAGTCCACTAACGCCTTATTGTAAAGATGGATCTTCCCTCTGTTTCCCGTGTATTTTTCTGCTGATGTCACCGCCTGCTTGATTGCTTCAAGACCTGTGCCGTCGGAAATAACTATGCCTCTGCTGTCGCAGAACTTAATTCCATTCCAGTTTGGTGGTAGGTGTGAAGCTGTGATCATTGCACCAGCTGCCAGTTCTAAGCTACGTGTAATAAAATAGAGAACAGGTGATGGTATCTCCCCTAAATCAATGACATTGACACCTTGAGCGGTTATGCCATCGCATAAGGCTCTATGGATCGCTATGCTGCTGCTGCGAACATCTCTTCCAACTGCGACGGCAGATCTCTTGCCAATAGTACTGGCGAGGGCGCGTCCAATTGCATAAGCGACATCTTCATTAAGCTGGTCTGGAAACAGTCCTCTAACATCATAAGCCCTGAAAATTTCCAGTATTCTTTTGTTTGTGCTATTAATCACCTGACAGTCACCGATTTTGCCAAATTCCTCGGTTTGTCCGGATTCAAACCTTTCTTCACGGCGATATCATATGAAAGAAGTTGCAGAACGAAAAGAATTGGTGCAAAACTGAATGCGCCGGCCGGTACCGTTCTGATGAAGTAATCAAAATTCTTATGCCTCTCCTGGGCTATACCAATTATAATTGCCCCCCTTGACTTTAATTCATCAATGTTGCGGGAATAATCATCAGCACCAGTTATTGCAACAATCTTCGTGCCTTCTTCGACAATTGCAAGTGCCCCATGTTTAAGAGATACCAGATCCAGAGCCTCTGCGTGAATGTAAGTCACTTCCTTTATCTTTAGCGCTCCTTCCATTGCGAGTACGTATTCTTTACCAGCGCCAGTGATTAATAAATGATTTTCGTCCTTAAGCAATTCAGCAATTTCACTAATCTTACTCTCTATCGAGGGAACAACAAGATTGAATTTATTCAGATCCAACAAGTTAGTGTCCACGTCCAATGATGCAGTGTAGCCGGAGAGGTACATGTAGAGATATGTTACAATCATCATAGAATTTGACACTGACTTGGTAGCCGCAACAGCATGTTCCGTTCCGACGCTCATTGGTATAAACATATCCACATTATTAGCAAGATAAGAATGCTCGACGTTAATAATACCTATTTTCATATTTTCAGGAATCTGTTTCAATGAATAGATGATATCCGCTGTTTCGCCGCTCTGAGAAATTACAATTATTAAATCACTTTTTCTGATGATATGTCTGAAATCGGAAATATCCTGTGGCTGAATAGCCAATGCATCTTTTCCAACGCTCCTGATCAACATTGAAGCATAGAGTGATACATGATAAGAGGAACCGGAACCAACGAAATAAATTCTTCCTGTTTTTCGAACATGATTCAATGCCTCCTTTATAACTTGAACTACTGATTCAGGAAGAGCTTTCCATATGGTCAATTTATCGAAAATTTCCTTTAACATTAGATGCGGGTACTTTGAATTTTCTTTGATAGTTAGATCAGGAGATACATAATTTATTTCATGTTTCCTATGTATATTGTAAATATTTTCTATGGAATAACTGCTTTCCGTAAGATGAACGATGTCACCATCGCTCAGATAAATAATTCTATTGGTCCTGTTCAGTACAGATGGTATATCGCTTGAAATGAAATAACCTGTTTCATCTATTGCAAGGATGAGCGGTGAACCATTTTTTACTGCCACCATCTCGTCCACATCTGAATGAACCGCCACAAACGATGACATTCCAACTAGACTCCGAGCAGCTATCACAGTTGATTCATAGAAATCCTTGCCTGTTTTCATGTAATCTTCGATCAGATGAGGTATTACCTCTGTATCCGTTTCCGATATGAATATGTGCTTATGCAGATGAGTCTTAAGTACTTCAGCGTTCTCTATAATGCCATTGTGTACAACTGCGATTTTTGTGGTACAGTCAAGCTGGGGATGTGCATTAATTTCACTGACTCCTCCATTTGTTGCCCATCTGGTGTGGAACATGGCGCTTTTGCTGATAATTTGATCAACTTTACCCTCACGAACCCCCTCCTCAATAGTTCTAGTACTTTTAAAAATCTTCAGGCCGTCTTTTGTTTTAAGCGCGCATCCAAAACTATCATATCCTCTGTATTCAAGCTTTTTAATACCTGAAATAAGATCAGCAGTGCAGTTGTTTGCTCCAATATATGCAATAATTCCGCACAAAATATACTCAATGCGTTTATCCGTAATAACTATATAAAAATTGATGCTTGTGCAGAATTCATCAATTCCGGAAAAACACGAAAGGAATTGTTAGGCAATTCTTGATCTTTCACATCTCGTTAGTCCTTCCATCCACTTATTTACTTAATATTATTGGTTCTTCCCACTTTCACGTGGGTAATTTTATCTAATGTTTAGATATATTATTTAATGGACGAATGCCAGTTACATTCAACATTGCTCGAACTTAAATCACCCTATGAGGTTGAGAGGGTCTCTCTCGATTCTGTGAAAAAGACCGTTGA
>JAJZYV010000050.1 GCA_021797955.1 Thermoplasmata archaeon | reverse complement strand
CGATTGTTTTGTTTATGGCAATTCTAGTGTTAATTCTCATGATTCCCACGAGTAATGTAAACTCTGGCTCACCAAGTCATTTAACTCATCTAAATCATAGTGCGTCTTTTCCCCTCTCAAAAAGGATAATACTTCAAAATAGTCAATATTCGGTTGCATTCGTTGAGATTGGTTTACCTTCTGGCACAGTATGGTCAGTTCAGTTAGGTGCATATTATAAAACAACCAATCTTACATCTATTACTTTTAGTGTTTCGAATTCTAGTTACTTATATTTTACTTATGTTATGGGTGAGAATTCCTATCTTTCAAGCGGAACAGTGGATGTTATGGGAGGAGATTCCGTCGTGAATTTGGTTTTCAATACTTTAGATTTCAAGGAAACCGGAATACCTTCAGGAGATCAATGGAAAGTCGAAATCTCTGATATTTCCGGATTCAGTGCCTATGAGAGCAGTACTAATTCCTCAATAGTATTTGTGGTAGTTAATGGCAGTTATTTTTACTGTGTATATACTACGGCAAATAATATGCAGATTTTAGCTACAAGCGGAAACGTAGCTATAAGCAATAATAACTTACAGATTTCTTTTTCCTTTGATTCAATAGTCTTCTCTGCTTCAGGTTATCCATTTGAATGGGAGATAACACTGACTAACAAATCAAACTATGGAAACTCAATATATGCTACTTCCAGCACATTTACAGTTTATGTGCTTGCCGGTAACTATACGTACACGGCAGAAGTGGTACTTAAAACAGGCTTCAGTTACTACTTTGCAAAAGGTTATGTTAACACATCAAAATCGATCTCTTATGTAACATTTAATCTCCAGAATGTTACTATCAATGAAACTGGTCTTCCTCCCGGCGCTTTTTGGGCAATAGCTATCACAGACAAAAGTATTTTACCAAATACAATAATTACAGCAGAGACAGATTCTGGTGCTTTTTCAATATATCTGGAGTCTGGGAATTATACTTACACAAAATGTGTTTATTCAAACGGATATTTGACTTACTCAAATATTACGCCCTTACCGATGAATATTACAAAAGGCATGAATTCAGAAGATGTGTTATTCAAGGGAATTATTGCGACAACCTTCCAGGAAACTGGTATCAATTTATCCAATGCCAGCTGGGGAATCTCAATTACAGTAGGTTCCTCTTTATTATTTATAGGAACTTATTCTCCAGAATTAACGCTTTTCCTGTCAAACGGTTCCTACACGTATCATCTGAGGAACAATTGGTTCGTTAGCTCAAATGGCGTTTGTGTTGATTCCGATTATGTATCTTCTGCTAAAACAATATCAGTTAAAGGTTCAGCGCAGCCACAGATATTTCACTTTTACCAGGTAAATTATAACGAGACGGGTATGCCATTTGGTGCAGCATGGTATATGTACATTTATCAAAACGGCACCTGGATCGGATACTCTTATAGTGCTTATCCCGAAGTAACATTTTTCCTACCTGCTTCAACCTATATAGTTAATACTACTTTCACACTGTCCTATTGGCAGAGCCCATTCACAGGTGTGGTTGAAAATTCCTACTCACATTACTTAAACGTTTCAACAGGGGAGTATAACAGGAGTGTGGACTTTTATCTCGAAAATGGTTATTTTACAGTTACAATTAATGCCATAAATATACAATCTGGTAATGACTGGGTGGGTGAGCTATCTAACTCAACAACTTATTCAGAGAGTGATTTATATTCACAGTTCGGAGGGTTTACTTATTATTCACTTAACCAGATGACGTTCATCGCACAAAATGGAAGTTACAAGTACCACGTATACAACAATTATTATGGTTATCCAACTGTGAAGAGTGGAACTTTTAATATTTCTGGGAAGAACGTTACAATCGTGGTCAACTTTGGCTTTCTTTCCAATGCTACAGCGATATTTATTGAAAGTGGGTTATCGTTAGGAACTGAATGGAATGTTACAATTGGGGGGGTTACACATTCCTCCAATTTTACTCATATTTATTTTACATTCTCCCTGGGTAACTATATTTTTAAGGCCTCAACTGAAACTGGTTACAACGTTTATCCTGAATCAGGTGTACTACATTTGACTGTATATGGGTGTTACAGGGTAACTGTATCCTATGTCAGAGAGATTAATGTATCCTCTCCATATGTAAGGAACACTATAGACCTGAACAGTTACAGGGCATATACCGGGGATTTCTATCAATCTGATCAACAATACGGAAGTTCGGCCATGGTATATGACAAAACCAATAATATTGTATATCTTGTGAATTCCGTTGCACTGTATGCTATTAACACATCTGATTTGTCGGTGTTCAGCGTTAATTCCGGTTTGAGTATGCCTTCCGGGGTTGCACTTGATCCAGAAAATGGTATTCTATATGTTTCGGACCTTGAAACAAACAATATAGCAATACTCAATGCTTCTTCTGCGAATATTTTAGGATACATAAACACAGGAACTAATTCTAACCCGTCCGAACTTTTGTTTGATTCTTATAATCAATATCTTTATGTATATGAAGGGGGAGCTAAAGCGCTTTCAATAATAAATACCACAACGGAAAAAGTGGTTGGTGAAATTCCTATCCAAACTAATGGTCAAACGGTATTTTCACTTTCTTTGGACAATCTTAACGGCAACGTTTTTTTGACTGATTCTTGCACAGGGAATATTAGCATAATATCCGGTATTGTAGTATTGAAAAATATTACAGTACCATCGTGGTATTCGGTTACAGGGAGTGTCTTTGTACCTTCTAATGGATATCTTTATCTCATAGGTACGGCCGGCATTGTAATGGAAACAAACGTCAATTCCGGACAAATAGTAAAAACTATCAATATTCCGAATGCCGGCACATCAATAGCCTTTGACCAGGAGAGCAATACTTTAGCTATCACCAATTATAGCTATAATGGCAACCCTTCATCCATATTTTTTGTAAATGTTTCCAATAGCACATATATTGGAAGCGTTCCTGTTGGGTATAATCCTGAATCTATTGTATTAGGAGGAGCAGCCTCTGATTTATATATTATGAACATGGGTTCTGATACTGTTTCAATAATATCAGATCACTATTCCCAATACAATGTGACCTTCTTTGAAACAGGACTTTCTCCTGGACAAACATGGTATGTAAACTTTGGAGGTATCTCTACTTCGTCAACCGATTCCTCAATCATTTTCGTTGTATCAAACGGAACGTATGATTATTCAATAGGATCAGTAAATGGTTTTTCTCCATCGCCTTCTTCTGGATCACTTACAGTCAGAGGACCTGTACCTGTAATTACGATAACTTTCACAGGGAATGGATCGGTAGTATCACTATATGTCGTAAAATTTGAGGAATCTGGTCTTCCCAAAGGAACAGAGTGGTTCGTAAATCTTAACGGCAAAAGTGAAAATTCTACCGGAAATAACATTACATTTGATGAAAACAACGGAACTTACTCATTCGCTATTACTCCTAAAGCAGGATATACGACTATGCCAAAAAATGGAAGTGTTAGTATAAAGGGACAGCCACTTTCCATTATGGTCTATTTTAAACCTAATTCATCCCCGACTTCATCCAATTTAGACGGGATACTTTTGATAACTTTACTCCTAGCAGCCTCTGTAATTATTATAATGTTTGTAATCTTCTTAAGCAAAAAAAGAGGGCTCTGGTAGATGAATAATTTGCTCTATAAACTAAATGTGTTTGTAAAGTAAATTGAGTGTAGCAAATTTCTTAAAAATAGATATTTCTATATAATACAGTTACGCCAAATTAATTCATAATCATAAGGATCATTGTATGAAAAACTTAAATATTCTGAATCAGATGAATCTCTGCATAAACTATGGAAACAACTGATGCGGTTCCACAAATATTGAAGGTATTATCGGACAAAAAATGTCTTAATATCATTAAGATACTTTCTATCAAACCTTCGTACAATAAAGAGCTTGCTGAATTGTTAACAGAACCTGAAACCAGGATTTCAGAAAAAGTAGGAGCTATGAAACAAGTAGGTTTGGTAGTTGAATACTGGGTCTTATTAAATAAAAAACCAATAAAGATGTATAGACTTGACATCAACAAATTAAGTTTTTCTTTTTTGGATGGAAAGATCACAGTGGTTACGTCACCCAGTGATCATGCAGATCGTTCTCTTTTTCTAGAAGCTTATAAATCAACGATTCCCCATGTATCTAAATTTTATGGGAGAAAGGAGGAACTTAATATTCTAAAAGAGAGCGAACATGTTCTGGTTACTGGTATCCCGGGAATAGGCAAGACAACCCTTGTGGCAAAATACGCAACCGAAACAGGTCGCCAAATATTTTGGCATAGTATTAGGGAAAGTGATACCCTAAAATATCTAATTATGAAGCTCGCTGTTTTTTTGAAAGATTGTGGATTGGAACACCCGCTGAATCTTATAAAGAATGAGCCAGATTATAGGTATCATTTAGATATATCTATGTACTACCTGAGAAAATCTGGTGCTTTATTCATAGTTGATGATCTGCAAAGATGTAGGGACCCAGAGATTATAAGCTTTTTGCAGGACCTGATTAGAAGCGAACCCAAGATTACAGTTAAAATGATCAGTACCGGTACCCTCCCCTTTAACGCAGACTCAGTTTCATTCATACATCTTGGTGGTCTCGACAGATTATCTTCAGCTGAGCTCTCTGGAGGTTCTATTAACCCAGGAGATGTTTATAAAATTACTGGTGGGCATCCATTAATGATCAAGCTTTTTAATACACTACAAGGAAGGTTAAATGATGTTAACTGGCGATCAAAAAGTTTCATGTTCAGGGAAATTCTAGATGCTTTGGGAAATAATATTTCTGATATACTTCATAATCTTTCATATTTCCGTGGAGATATACAGATTAAAGAACTAGATACTATTTTTGGAAAAATTGACCGTTCCGTTCTGGAAGAGGCTCAATATCTTGGCTTTTTACAACTCAGAGACGACAATATCACAATGAGCGATTTTATCCGTGAAATAGTTTATGGAATGACAGAAAGAAAGCAAGATAAACATAGAAAGATTGCCAATTATTACTTAAACAGTGAAAGGTCAGAATCCCAAATTGAAGGTCTTTATCACATCATTAGATGCGGTGATGACAATAGTATCGCTGAAACGTTAAACAAAATAATACCCTTTCTCATTGATTCTGGTTTCCTTGAAAATGTTCTCGCAGAACTCAAAGGCTCTCTGGCTCATGTTGGAGAAGGTTTGGCAAGGGAATGGATTTGTTTATGGATGGGCAAGATTTTATTAATGAAGGGGGAACATGAAAAGGCATTAAGTCTATTCCGTCAGGTCAGAAAAAGTAGCTTAAGCATGGAGGTGGAAGTGAAAGCGATGTCCGGGGAATCTCAGATATTTGAGGAACTGGGTGAACCAAAAAAATCCATTGAACTTCTTCAGAAGGCTTTGTCAAAGACCCGCGGTCATGATGATCTTCTTGAAGCCAACATTTTGTTAAATCTTTCAGGGGCACTCGTAATGGAAGGAAAGATATCTTTAGCGCATGCCTACTTACAAAGAACTATTACGGTTTACAATTCCAAAGGGGAGAAGAGAAACCTTTATGTCAGTTTGGCTAACTTTGCATGGACCACTTATTTAAGCGACTCTATTATCAACGCATTACCAATCATAGATCAGGCCATAGAAGGTTTTCTTTCTATGAAAGCATTCTATAGTTATGCTGACTGTATTGTAGAAAAAGCTATTTTTTTGTCGGCCTTGGGTAAACACGGTCTTGCAGATGACCTGTTTCAAGAGGCAATCCAAATATTTGAAAGCACATCTTATAATCCCAGAGACCTTGTGTTTTGCCTCTCACATAAGATAATGAATGACATTATGTCTGCCAATATAGATGGTGCTAAAATTGATCTTAGGTCTGCGAGGCGAGTCACAGGTACTACTTCAGACAAAGGTACCATAGGTATGCTCAGACTCGCCGAAGCACAACTCTTTTTAAAAAATAAAAATTATTCAAAATCGATCTTAAAAGTAAACGATGCAAAGGAATTACTTTCAAAAGATTTTCCAAGTTTTTGTATTGCTCGTTTAACAGAATACACTATAATGCTATCAATGGGCAAACAAATTGAAGCAGACAGGATCAAATCCCAACTTGCTGAAGAATTAAATCTAAATGGATGTTTCCAGTTCCTAAAGAATTTGGAGAATATAAAAGTGGAGATGATAAGTCTACGGAAATAAGTGCGAACATCTCTTCTTATTAATACTTGAAAGAGTAGTTCGCTTGATTCATTTCTCTATCAGGTCAAAGATCCGCGGTTTTAATTTAACTTACGATATAAACAGTGAGCTTTATAGTTTACATTGTTGGTTTGAGGCCTTATAGACCAAATTAGTAGGATTATATCCAAACTGCTTGTAACGATCAGTCTGAGTATGTAAATATGACTAAAATGTTGTAACAGTGTTAAACACTGTTATTTCTTTCTAATATAAACTATAATCCCCGCAATGGCTAGAAGCGCTATTACTGCAGATATAGCAGCATACACGTATACTGGAGATGTGGTAGGCGGTGTTGAAAGTTTTGTAAGATTTACTGTTATATGGATTACCTGATCTGCCTGAGAAATTGTAACATTGCCGAAGTAAGATTTATATCCTGTTTCTGAAACTACGATCTGGTATGACCCTTCAACGACACTTTTATTGAATACCCCCGAAATTACCTGGATCTGCATACCGTTCATGATGACTATGGCATTGGTTGGAACTACTGAACCAGTAATATATGAATAGTGGATATATTGTACGCTTACAGTTATAGAGTGCCCTTCAATTGTAAAAGTTCCCCTATAAATCAGTGGATAGAAGAATGTGCTGTTGCTTGAGGTATATGTATAAGTACCATTCATGAGTGTGGTGGATATTGATGTATTAGTTGATGACAGAGAGATTCCATTTGTAATATTAATCATCCAGATCGAACCTGATGGCAGTCCACTTACATTAAATGAAACCACATATTTTATCGATGTAAAAGTAACCAATTCTATTACCTTGTTCCCTGACATTGTAAATTCTCCATTGTGAATAGAAGGTGCATAACTCCTATCACCAGAAGCCACTGTGAATGTGTAACTACCATTGGTCACAGAACTACTTAAATTCCCGGTTCCTTCAATCCTCAGAGTACCGTTGGACCCGGTTATATTAACAAACCATGTTACGTAGGGCGGCAAACCGGATTCTTCAAACATGATAATATTCTTAACAGGTACAAAATTAATAGTTTCCGAGACAGAACTTCCTGATACTGCCAAGGTTCCTTCGAATGATGAAGGGGTAAAATCTTTGTTTGAGGTGGATACATTGTACGTGTAACTTCCATTGTATTCTGTGAATGTGATATCACCAGACCCTGATTTTAATGTCTTTACACCACTATTATTGCTGAGTCCAGCGTACCATAAGGTACCTGAAGGAAGGCCCCTTGGAATGAAAGTTACTGTATAACTTGAAACTGAATTTGTGGTGAACGATATTGTATACGTCTTTGAATTTCCTAAAATATATGCAGTTCCTGATTTGGGGGCATATCCCTGTATCGAAGTTTGGGCACAGTAGTTATATGTTCCATTGAATAGTTCAACCGTGTAGGAAGAAGAGAAAAGAGGCCCGGAATAATAGTCCGTAAAATTAACATACCACTGAGACCCTGAAGGCAGCCCTGATTGGATAAATGTTAAGTTGTACATCCATGGGAATACTACGTTAATTGTGGTAGATGCAGATATGGTAAAAGGATGTGTAACAGATTTGCCAAGAAAATATGCGGTATAGTTATAACTTCCCGAGGGAATGAGTGCACTAACGTTATTTGAAGTGTAACTTTCAAGAGAAGTGTAATACGGATTACCAAACCTTTCAATTGTAATGTACCAGAAAAGTCCTGGAGGGATCATTGGCGCTCTGAATACTACTGAATAAGCAACTGGAAATGTTAATGTTATGGCTCTAGTTGTAGCTCCAGTCACGTTCAACGTTCCTGAGAGAGCGGTATAATTTCCCCCATTGCCTTCGTATGTATAGGTTCCGTTGGCCAGAAATAGGAATAATGAAGTGCCGACAGATACGTTATTACTTGAGGAATAGCTTCCTGCAGCCTCATTATAAATGTTTATACCCCACTTTACCCCAATATTTAATCCGGATTCTTCGACAGTAATTTTAAATAATTCAGGGAAGTTTACTTTAATAGTTTCTGGAGAAATTCCAACATTAAAAGACACAGAACCCAGATAAATTAGATTAGTTGGATAAATACCAAGGAAATTAAGGGTAGAAACAGTGAATTCATCTGCACTAAATGTAAAAGATCCATCTGGTAGATATAATAAAACAGAATGCCCCAAACCGTAATCTTCGAAATTTACTGTAGAGGAAGCATTTGATACGGAAATTTCCCAACAATATCCCAATGTTAGGTTCATAATATTAAATGTAACCGGGACAAGATGCGGTAATACGACATTTGTAGTCAAAAAAGCACCTGTTTCCCTGAAAGGATAAGGATTTGTTTTGATATTATATGGCTCGTAACTACTGCTATATGTACATTCTTCTAACGTATAATTAAACTGACCAATGGGAATTAAAGTATTTATTGTTGAGCCTGAAGATGAATTTTCTAAAATGAATGAACTGTTTGAATTCGATATTGCTACAGACCATGTCGAGCCTGTCATTAAACCGCTTTCTATAAATTCCGCCCTAAATAAAGATGGCAGTGTAACAGAGATTAAAATTGTATTTCCAGAAACAGTTAGTGGTTTTGTTTCTTAATTCA
>JAJZYV010000049.1 GCA_021797955.1 Thermoplasmata archaeon | reverse complement strand
CCCTGATCTGTTTCCTAAAAACATTTCTCCTTGAGGGATATGAAGCTCTAATCAGGTCAAGAAGGGAAGCAAAGCATAGCTGAGGATCAAGTTTATAAAAACTCAAGGTTAACTGCTCATGTGGTATAAGGAAGTTGATAAATTCCTGTAGGTCTTGAGTGATTCCCTCCAAATCCCTGAGGGAATTTAAATCATTTAAGAATGCCTTTACTCTGTTTTGCAACGGAATGAATTCGTATTTCCCCTTACCTGCATTTAACAGTTCCAATCTGGACTGAAATGGTCTAATTCGATAGAGATTTAAAACCTCCGGAACAAAACAAAACGTAAATTTCTTGTCAACAGATAGTGTGGGAATTAACGCATCCACCAAGAGTCCAACCCTGGAGAGTTCTTCCGAAATTTTAAGGGCCGAATCCCTTCTCAAGCAGATCCTACTATTATTGAAATAGAACCCAAGAAGGCTGATCATATCGAAATCATAATGTTCCTTATCCATTATGATCATCGGGGAACTATTCTGAAAATTTCTGCCCTTCTCGTATTGTTTGGTTTCAGTTTCAGTTCCCTCCAGATCAATAATACTGTATCTGTTAGTGGTCAAGTCGATATTGGGATGCTCCATGAAAATGCTGGCGATTGTGCTCAGTTTAGATGACAGGAAGAGGTCATCATCCTCCAAAAAGCAAATGATTTCATTTTTGCTTGCCATTATTCCGACATGAAACTTCAGTCCAATGGAGGTTTCATTCATATATATGTTTTTTACACCGTTCTCAGCAAGGGTCGCGTCTGTTTCTTCATCCCTGAACGCCTTGACCACAATTATCTCAGTCTCTCCCTTATGATAGTCCTGTTTTAGAACACTTTTGACTGCTCCCAGAAGATAATCCTGCCTGTCATATGCAATTATTATTACTGAGAAAGACGGATAATTGGAATTCAACTAATTTTCCAAATAAATCTTGCGCTATTAGGTTTTTGCATTGGAGTATGGAAGAAAAATAAAATTGGAAAAAGATTAAGCTGACCAATGGTTAAACAGAATTTCTCTACAAAAACATCCTAATAAGTGCACCTAAAATACATACAGTTCATTTAGCCATTAAAATCTGAACTATGCCCAATTCCTCCTGCTGGATTTGTTGTGTATTTATCGGACTGACAAAAGTCGAATAAAAATAACCAATACACTGACTATATAAGTTGTATCTATCTATTAAACTTAACCTCAGATTTACTATTATGAGAAATTTAAATACATCCTCATGATTCGCCTTCATGCAAAGTCATAAGGTTATAGTTTTAGCAATAGTTATGATGTCTGTAATGGGGTTTTCGCTTGCGATTAGTACGTCAAGTGGTTTCAACATTGCAGGAGGTTCCACAGTTTCCAGCAGCTCCACAACTCCAGTTGTGCCTCAAACTTCCCTGAACCAATCAAATCTGCAGTCATCCCCGTTACATAGAAGTGTGACAAATATAAATGCAAATCTTACAGGAATGAACAGCACTTACAAGAATACTGAAAAGATAAGCTCCAATCTTTTTCCGCTAAATAGAAACGTAGCCTCGGAGTACTCAATGGTTGCCACCGGCTCCTCCTTGGTTGTATCACCAAATCTGATCTCGAGTCCGGCGCCAATGGGTATAGGCGACATAGGTGTCATGACAAACAAATCTGGAGTTTTAACCGCATATAGTCTGAACACTTCATCGCTTGAAGGATCCATAACATTGAACAGTATGTCAGCACTGTATCCCCTCAATAGCGAGCCTGGAAACGTGACATTCCAGCTAAACGGGATTCTTACAAATGTGACACTGTTTGGCAATTACAATTACACATACTGGATTCAAAATGTAGCAAGATTTTCTACCACTTCCCAGACAATATGCTTTGAGAATAATATTTGGAATTTTACAGGACCAAAGTCGGTGATGACGGGTAATTCAATTAACAGTTCATCTGGTAGTTCTATCATTTCCAGTGGAGCCTACATAGGTTTTGGACCAAGTTTCCAACTTAAATACCCCTTTACACTTGATCTTACAGTGAGTTCTGGAATCCTGAACGGGCAGTCTGCAGTATGGTTCAATTACTCAATACCAACATTGAATCTCGTCGGAAACTACGACACTGTTCTTTTTAATTCTACTCTTCACGCCAAAAAGTCATTTGTTATGCCTTCCCCGGAATATTCGATCTCGGGATCTAAGGTTTTACCCAATAGCGCACTTTATGATGCAGAATTCATAATTGGAGGGCCAGGAGGAGGCAGCAATACCAATATAATGCAATTGAACGGAAGCATGAGTCTTGACTTCAAAAATAAGACCTCAAAAACAATGCAACCCGTGAAATCAGCGTACAATTTCGGTATGGATACCGGGGAATCTGCAGTTGGAGTTTCGACTTACTGGACGTCCAGCATGACTGAATTCTTAACTGCAGGTCCAAGTCTGCCTGCCCCAATGTGGGGCATTGCGTCCTCTTTCCATTCAGGACACTTAAAAATTTCAGGACAGGTTAATGTGCCCAATGCTTTCCTTTTTATGAATTTAGGTACCATCACAAATAATCTAACGTCAACCTTTGTTCCCCTGACGACTAATGGAAAATTCAGTTTTGATATATCACCAGGTAATTACTCCGCACAGGTTCTTTTCAATGGATTTGCGCCACTCTACAATGTAAATTTCAGTGGAAAATCTGGCGGGGTACGTAAGGAGACGTTGAATTTAGTGGCTAGCAGCAATTCTCTTTATTCCACTTACACACCCCTGTACCTTTTTACAAATTCCGAGTTGAAAGCGGCAAGTTCCTCAGGAAATGGCAATTCCAGCGACCCTTATTATATTTCATTTACGAACGTATTTAATACTGGAGTTTTCTTTACTGTAAATGATTATAACTTCCCGGTCTTCATGAATTTATTCATCACAAATACAACTTCAAATTTGAACGTTGAATCCTGCTGCCTATCGAGTAATAATGCAGTATTTAATGGAGTCAGCCAACTACTCTGTATTTACTTGCCTGACGTGATTTACAAAGATTCTAACGCCGGGATAAATGGTTTAGAATTATTCTCCATGCCTGAGCCATACCCGGACTCCTTGGGATTTTTCTATGCATACCTTACGGTGATGGATTCAAAGAATGTAAATGTCTTAAATCTTTGTGTATACCAATCTCCGAACTATCTTGAGGCAGTAAACTCAGTTAATTTGGTGATTCAAGATTCCGACATTTGCTTTTCAGGCGCTGCAATTTTCTGCAACAGTTCCACAATTCTGCCACACGACTGTTTCTATGATACTCAATGCCTGGTTTTCATTAAAGGTTCAATGAATTCAATTGCCACTGTTTTTGATGGATCAGGAACATCATTATTGTACATGTGTTTCACCAATGTGAATATGTATGATACTCAAATTCTATATACAAAGACATTCATCCATTCAATTGATTTACATGTTATATCCGGTCATATAGTTTATTCTCCTACAGATATCAGCAATTCAACAACCACATTCAACACAACCCAAATTTGCACTGATAGATACTTCTATCCCTTTGTTGAATCCAACTCAACAAGCACGTTTACGTGTGACAGCGTTATAAATTCCTGTGTTGTAGAGAAAAATTCAAACGAATCGTTTGTGAATTCATGTCTATACTACACAAACTTGGTTGGATATAATAACGGCACAATGTCCCTGACTGATTCCTGCGGATCAATACTTTGTGTCGTATTATTTGGCGATAGTACACTGAATATTGCTGGAATGGAAAATACCAACAACTTTTATGTCGATAGTTGTGGACCCAATACGGTAAATGTGATCAATTCTGATATTTTTGGGGGACACTTCTTACTTCAGTCCATTGACCAGTACCTCACAATTTCTCATTCCAATTTAGTTGCTGTATGCATATGCGCTTCCAATTCCCAAGTGTCAATGACAAATAGCAATTTAACATCCGTTGGCAGTCATGCTTGGAACGTGTTTCTTAACGCATCTCAGGCAATTTTTTCAAATGACAATTTCACGGCATCGCCTGGAGGTGTTCAATGTTGTCCAACTCAACCTGAAACCAACGCGATTAATATATTCAACAGTGATACTACAATTCAGAATTCTGTCTTCTATTCAAGTGAAACGGTAGTGCCAGCTGCTATCTGCATAAACAGCGGAAATAATACTATTACAAATAACAAATTTATAACCGAATATGTGGATCCGTTTACGACGCAGACTGGAGTAGGGAGTTCAATTATCACTTTTGGTGGGAATAACCAGGTATCAAATAATGAATTTATCACTTTAACTGGCGGCGCCCAGAGTGCCTATGTTAAGTTGGGAGATAGTGCTCAGCAAGCAGGAAATGTGTATCTCTACAATGTGGCATTTTCTGAAACGGGTCTCAAGGCGGGAACTGTGTGGAGCGTGTCAGTTGACGGGAAAAACTATGTATCAAACAGCAGTACAATCAATGTTCTCCTTTCAAAGGGCAACTACTCTTACACTGCAACTTCCAGCGGCTTTGGTTCCATGAGTGGAAGCGTTGACGTATCGGGTGCAGCAAGTGTACCGGTTTCATTCACCCCACTTCCCAAGTTCAGCCTTACCTTTACGGAAACAGGTCTGCCCCATCTAACGAACTGGACAGTGTCATTGGGAAATATGACTGAAACAACATCTGGAACTTCCATGACATTCTACAATCTTTCAGAAGGCTCTTACACATACACAACGGGAGTCTTTTCCAAATATTATTCACCCGTATCCGGATCCGGTACTGTCAGCCTAACAAGGAACACTACTGTATCAGTTCCTTTTTCCGGTGTGAATTATACCTTGATGTTTGCAGAAACAGGTCTTAACACCAATTCTAACTGGTCAGTTGTTATAAATGGGGAGGTATACTACAGTCATGGGAGCGATTACATCAATGTGACAATGCCAATAGGTACAACAGTCACATACGTAATCAACAACGAAACGGGGTTTGTCCAATCCCTCAAGTCCGGGGACTTCCTGGTTTCATCCAACTCGACCGTAAAAGTTCAGTTCAGCAGACCTGGAATATCGCCGGCAGTTACATACGGAGCAGTTGCAGCTTCGGTTGTGGCAGGATTTGTAGTCGGTGGGGCATTAGTTACTTTCCTTCCAAAGCTGAGGAAGAAAAAACTATCCTAATTTTTTAAATTCAAACACAAATTTTTCTTTTTTATTTGAAACGTATTAAACTCCTTACAGTCGTATATATGAAAGTGTATTTAACCAGTGAAATATAGGGAAATAATTCGATATGCTTCCATTAGGCTTTGTCTTGGTTTTCGTTCATAATTCATTCAGCAATTTTCCATTAGTTATGGTTCAGGTACTATTGGTCTGGTTAATCTTATTGCCCTGCATTTCCATATCAATTAGCGCGAGAAAGAACAGTTCCGGAAAAGATATGAAAATTGGTTCAGCCGTAAAAGTTTACGAACTCAATTCAAATAACGCCAGAATAGGTGAAAAGGCCATAAGGGTAGTTGTGAGATTAGACCAGATCGAATATGGTATGGTAAAGTTTCAGAGCCTGGTTAAAAGCGCTGATTATAACCTAAGATTAATCATCCTCTTACGGTTCAATGATAATAATCGTGAATTCTACTCTAAAATTCAAGACAAAGGTTTGGAATTCAAAGAGGTCACGTTTCAATACATAACATTACAAAATAGTAAAGAGATTCTTAAATTTCCAGAATTCAGCGGTTTTACCGTTTTATCGGAAGATTTAAATCAATTATCAGGAGATGTTATTTCGAAAATTTTAGTTGCAATTAATTCAGAGGACGATGTCTTGGTAGGCTATGCCAGAAAAGGCAAGCAAAGTATTATGGAAAAGATCGTTCTCCTTTCATCACATTTTCTCGTTCCGCAGACCAGGCAGCTGGGAAATCTTCATCCTGATCTCATTGCATATGATTCAGGAATGAAAAGCCTTGATATTTCTTTACCAATTGAAAATGAGTTCATTCTACCTGTCTTATTGCATAATCAAGTCCAAATCACGAAGTCAATCGATTTTATGGGACAAAGTGAAGGAACTGGCAATAAGACGAATTCAATCAAATCATCATTGGCAGATCTACTCTCCATACTGAAGCTGGCAAAATACAGGCCAATAAAGTTCCTTATTGTTGGAATTATCGGAGTGGTGGTGAACGAGGGCATGCTGGCACTGCTTCACACTTACAGCCATGACCTCGAAATAATTTCACTTATTTCCATAGAATTGTCCATACTTTCCAATTACCTGCTGAACGCATTCTGGACATTCAGGGACAGGAGTACCAGGGAGGGTACCCTTAACTCATTTTCTATGAAGGAACTTTTAAAATACAATCTTGTGGCGCTCGGTGGACTCATGGTGAATATTATCACACTTGTCCTCCTGACGAGTTATGGCATAGAATATCTCGAATCAAACCTTGTTGGTATTGTGCTTGGATTCATTCTGAACTACATCGGAAGTGAGAAAATTGTGTGGAAATTTAAGGGAAATTAGGTAAGGTCATTTGTCTTATCCCTGTTTTTTTTGTACCAAAACAATTTAATAGCCTTCTTAAATTTTAAGATTATGAAAGGGAAAACAATAGCCGCAGTAGTTGTGGTTGTATTGGTAGTTGCCTCTGTTGGAGGTATAGTATATGCCAATGAAAGTGGTTTGCTTGGTTCAAGTGGTAAGATGAGTATAGGGGTGGCAGATGCACCTGCAGTTTCCTCAGTATCAGGTGTTTATATTTCATTCAATAAAATTTCGCTGCACAGCAACGCCTCAGGATGGGTGAACTATTCGGTGAATAGTCAGGTAATGAACATATTGAATGTGAATGTATCAAATCCGAATTTCATAGCGAATTTATCCCTGAAGACAGGAACTTACACAACGATCAGACTTTATCTGAACAATGTGAGTGTTGTTGTACTTGGGAAATCAGTAAATTTCACTCTGAAGGCACCATTCGCATTCATAAACCATCCATTCAAAGTCAACGCAACAGGCCAACTGAACCTGGTAATTGACTTTAATCTGAACAGTGACCTCAACCTGAATTCAAACGTGTTCACACCATATGTTGGATTTACAGTGAGTTCTAAGAGTTAAAAAAATTAATTTTTCCAAATTGAAGACTTAAAACATTCCATATTTTTAAACAAAAAGTGATTTGGGATGATAATTGAAACATTTCTATTTTTTAATTGATAGCACAGGGTATTCCCCCTTATCCTGAAGAACTTGACCTGATCCCAAGGGGTAAAATTTTGTTCATTCCCTCCATTCTCACTCTCCAAATCGTTGTGTTTGGATTTGAGGTCCAGCAATTCCTGTTGATTGATTCCATTTCTCATAATCCCCGCAAACCTTTTCCTTGGTACCTCATCAATTCCATCCCTTGAAATGAACCTTATGGATGTTCTTCCGTATATTGCAAGCAATTCTCTTTCCCTGTCCCAGTAGCAGTGACTCGCGAGTTCCTGAACCATGTTTCAAATAAATTCCTTAATGTTTAAAAACAAATCCTACGCTGAATTGTAAGAAAAGGGACAAAAAGTAATAAATATGTTCCATTTCATTACATGAGATGAATCAGGCAACAAGGGCAATATTCCGGTCATGGAACTGGCCCAACAAGGATAACAACACATTTTCGTCAAAGCCAACCCCCTATTCCATATACAAGAATTATAAGATTAGCCCCACAACGGCCTATTCTGCATGGGAATCTCTCTTCGACAATGGCTTCGTAAAGGATGTACTCCTGATGCCTTCAAACCTTGTTGCTGCCAGGACTAACGGACTGATTATTGGAGCCCTCCCACAGCATGTTGAAAAATTAAAGTCCCTGATTAAAGAACTCTATTTTCTTGAATTAGTTCATTACGGGAATGTTTACAGCGCCACCGGGGTGATGGAACCGCTAATGAGAAGCGGTACCATTATCTCCATAGAACTTGTTCAACTTCCAAGAGACGTGAACAGGAAAAACATGAAGATACTGATGGAAATACTCAAGGATGATCAGCTGAATCTTACATTCAGAGATCCTGTTGTAAAGGATGTCGACTTTGACCTTGACAAGTACTGGTACCTGCTGAAGGAAATCTACTATCACAGTTTATATAAAGTTGATTTGGATGAAATAGCGGAAAGGAACAAAAAATCCCCGAAGACTGTGAGGAGGCATATGGATCAACTCCTCCAGATGGATGCCCTATTTGCATATCCCATACTTGATCAGAAGACAATCTCCGGCTTCAACCTTTTCGTCCTGAACATTGCCTTAATGCCGGGGGAAGATATCAACAAATTTTCAGAGGTCTTGTTTAGTGAATCAACGCTCACCAACAGGCGGTATCTGCTTCACAGAATTGTGGATGACGGGATGGTCATGCTTCTATATTATGAAAGGCTTTCAGAGATAGATGAGATCATGAATGAATTCAGGAAATACTTTATTTCCATGAGTTCGCTGACCAATTTCTACACTCTGGTCAATCCATGGGTAACACTTGGGATTGAATAGTTTTCGCTAGTATTTTCTATTCAATATGCTTTAGTGATATAATGACAGATGTGTGTTCAATGGATGGGAAATAAAACAAGTTCTGATTGAATTCATCACGAAATACCCGTGATTTTTCCATTTTTGTCAACATCTATATTGAGATAGGCAGGTTCCCTTGGAAGACCTGGCATTGTCATGATATTTCCGGATATTGGGACAATAAATCCTGCACCGGAATTTATTTTGATCTCCCTTATCATTATGGTATTCTTGTCATCCGTACCGGAAAATGAATACTGGCTCTTTGCCACACATATGGGAAGATCTGAAAAACCAAATTTTTC
>JAJZYV010000048.1 GCA_021797955.1 Thermoplasmata archaeon | reverse complement strand
CAGATATGGAAGATACTAATAATGCAGCGAGAGGTTCCGGATTTTCTGCGCTTTACATGAAAGTATCAGGGGAATCACGATCTAATTACAGATCCATGATTTATACAGGAATATTTTCAAATTATTATACATTAAAATTGAGAGGGAACAATTTCATCTCAAATACCCATCAGTCATGGAAAGAAAGACCAGACATGGATAATGGATCAGGAACAACAGAATGTCCAGTTACAAATTTGCACAACGCTTATAAGGAATAATGATCTGACCTGTTGGCTATGATGTCAGCCTTTAATCGCCGAAAAGCTGATGACATCTGTTTAGGGTGTAATAATGATAGGGGGCATCATAGAAACGGCTATTCAGGTTATAGGAGTTTTAATTCTTGCACCTCTGGTTCAGGGAATATATGAGAATCTTAAGGCAAAAACAGAATCGAGGAGAGGCCCACCAGTTCTACAGCCCTATTATGACCTGTATAAATATCTTGTAAAGGAAAGAAATACAACTACCAGCGGTGGGGGAATATATAGAATTGCTCCTTACCTGGTGTTTTCCATTCTCTTTACCATATCATTTGTGATACCGGTTGTCATACCTGAGCCAACAGATTTTGCACCAATGGTTGATTTTCTTGGAGGAGCAATGTTGTTTTCCCTGGCTTCTGTCATCCTCATACTAGCCGCACTTGACTCAGGTAGCAACTATTCTGCATTGGGAGCGAGCAGATCGGCAACGTTCTCAGCACTTGCTGAGCCCACCCTTATTCTTGTATTTTTTGCCGTGGCGATCCAGACCGGAACGAACAATCCCTACATTACAAACGAATCCATAGCCACAAGCTTCACAACTTATCTGTCGCTCACTCACATTCTGTCAATGATAGCTTTCTTCATGATATTTTTGTTTGAAACTGGAAAACTACCTCTGGAGAGTTCTGGCTTATGGGAAATGGGAATGATTGATGAAGGGAGAACGTTTGAATACGGCGGCCGTGATTTATTTCTCATAAAGGAGTCGTCATGGATGAAACAATACCTCTTGGGATCCGTTCTACTCAATGTCTTCTTGTTTCCATGGTTTATGCAGAATTCTGTTCTTGGTGCCCTTGAGGATATCCCCATTATGATAGGAAAGTGGATAATTTTGATCCTCATTGTAATATTTATTGAACAGAGCCTTGCTAAGGTTAGACTGTTTAAAATTGCCGATTATCTGGCAGTATCGTTTACCCTGTCAATATTCTCTGTTGTCATATTTGTCCTGGGAGGTTTAGTATGACAAATGTAGAAATTTTAAATGTTATAGCAGTTAGTTTATTGTTTACCGGAATCTGGGCACAGATTGGAACGTATATCATGTCTAAGGTGCATGTAATAATTGTTCAATCACTTCTTCTCTCTGTATATGCAATCTATCTCGGAATCGCAACTGACTCAATTGATCTTGTGATCCTTGGAATACTCACAGCACTACTTCGCGGATTTCTTACGGCATATATCCTTTACAGAAAACTCCCTAAAAGGGGGAATATGTTCAGGGAGCTTTCAAAAGGTATTCCATCCATAACAATACTCAGTGTTGTTTTACTAGTTATATCTCTTGCAGTATATCACGAAGTCTTTTTCCCCTATACTGGAAGTAATATTGGAGGCATAGGTTTTGCCATGATGATCCAGGGTATGCTTCTTATCGCCTCAAGAAAAAACAAGATAGCTCAATTCAGTGGATATATTGAGGAAGAGAACGCAATTATTTTACTAAGTCTTGGCATTATTTCACTACCCCTCATAGTTGAAATCAGCGTATTACTTGATGTTCTTGCCCTTGTTATTGTTTCCGCAGTTCTAATATCAGAAACACTTGAAACAGAAAACATTCAGGAGATGATCGGATGATACTCTCAAGTCAGTATTATATGTACTTTATTTTATCAATACCGGTTCTTACTTCAGGATCGTACTTTTTAAGGCATTTTAAGGAGATTAGTATCGCAGGAGCACTTATAACTGCAGCCAATTCCATTATTCTCCTCTTCACTTCCAATGGCATATATGGACCATTCTTTCTAAATGATCTAAACAGATATCTTGTTTTTACGGTGTCTTTTGTTTATCTTTTCTCCTCCATATTTGCATCCGGCTATCATAAAAAACTGGGAGAATCTAAAAATTTGAAACTTCATTACTCCCTAATAAATTTGTTTACATTTACCATGCTCTTTACCCTGATCATAGATAATTTTGGTCTAATGTGGATAGGGTTGGAAGCCACTACAGCATCATCAGCCCTCCTTCTAATCGTTGAAAGAGGAAGAAATGAACTTGAGGCAGCATGGAGATATGTTATTCTTGTGTCATCGGGACTAGCCATAGCGCTAATATCTGTAATACTCATATTTGATGTTTACAGGCATTTAACAATAACTGACATATCCCTTATCAATGTCTATAACCCTCTTCTTGCCATTGCAGGCGTTACTGCACTGATTGGATTCGGTACAAAAATTGGCATATTTCCAATGCATACATGGCTCCCTGATGCCCACTCCCAGGCGCCTTCGGAGATAAGTGCCATGTTTTCTGGTATTCTCCTTCCTGTTGCAGTGTATTGTCTCTATGAATTCTATTCCGTAACCTCAGTCGGACCGGTGCAGGGAATATATCTTGTGTTTATTTTCGCATCCCTCATATTCGTTGCAATGGTGATGCCGTCGCAGACTCAGACAAAGAGGATGTTTGCATATTCTACAATGGAGAACATGTCTATTGCATTGTTAGGGCTCATAACAGGAGGCATTGGATTTCTAGGGGCAATACTCATCCTCCTTTCTCATGCTTTTGGTAAATCGGGTGCATTCTATTCATCTGGCAACATTCTGGAAATGTATGGCACTCGAAACATTTCAATGATTCGGGGGATGAGAAATCGAATGCCATATACCTCATCAACGCTGATCCTTTCATCCTTGGCAGTAACTGGAGCACCGCCTTTTGCCACTTTTATTGGTGAGTTTCTCATCATTTATCAGTTAATTTCTATTGGGCAGGTAGCAGCCGTAATAATTTTAATAATAACTCTTTTCATAATTTCACTGTCTGTAATACACAAAGTTTCAACTATGGTATTTGACGGAAACGAAACAGAGAGAAAGGGGGAACCGGCCCTTAGCCAGATTCTGGTAACGATTACCACGGTGATTATGTCCCTTGGTATTACATTCTTTTACCTTGGAGGAATGATAACATGAATACAGATGATATTGTGGAGGGTATATTCACTAATGGAGGCAAGCAATATGTGATTCTTAGAGGTTCAGATATACCTCTAAGAACATCTGAGAATGACCTTGATCATCTGGATTATCTAAATTGCCTGAAAGGGGAATTTGAACATAGTACAGCAGGAGAAAATATCATAGGATTTGATTACGGACCCAGCATGGGAGGGGTTATCGAATCAATTCTTTTCAAAATGTATACTAACGGTGAAAGAATCATTTCCATGAGCACTTTTCCCAGATTCAAAGAGAGAATATTAAACATCAGGGGAGAACCTATTGACAGAGCACTTCTGAAGATGGAGCGTTTTAATGGTTTCCATAGTGCGTCCTATTCAACGTTGTTTTGCAGGGCAATTGAAAAATCTCTGAATATTAAAACTGCACAATCCACAAAACTGACACGGGTTATAATGGTGGAATTGGAAAGGATTGCTTCACACCTTTTTGTGATAACCCGCCTTTGTGAAGCAGCATCCCAAAATATTGCATCATTTCATCTGAATGCCCTAAGAGAGAGGATGTTGCGTCTCATTTCAAAGGCCTTTGGGCACCGCTATTTTTTTGGAATAAATACCATAGGAGGTATTACCAGAGAAATTCGTATTGATCTTTTATCCGAGGAATTACCCGAAATTGTGAAAGAATTTAAAGATATTCTGAGACTTCTTTCCGGTTCCAGGATTTTCATTGACAGGATACAAAAGACTTGCACTATTGAGAGACCATGGTTATGCGGTCCCGCTCTGAGAGCAACAGGCGTAAGTTATGATGTTAGAGGAAATGATCCATATTATGAAGGATTAAAATTCAATGTAGTTTCTGAGAATGGTTCTGATTCTCTGGCGAGATTCCTTGTGAGAGCCCAGGAAATTTCTGAATCTGAAAGGATAATTGAACAGGCAATAAACTTAATGGACATAACTGAGAACCTTACTACAAAGCCGGAGGAGTTTACTGGAAGATCCCTGAACAGGATAGAGACACCATCTGGTGATTGCACCTTATACATTGAGATAAAGGACGGTAATATTGATTATGTCTATGTGAGACCACCATCTTTAGTCAATCTGGAAGGATTTTTACTTGGCATGCAGGGCAATGTTAAAACTGACTTCCCCTTTGCCTATGAGAGTTTTGGGATCTGGATAAGCGAAATGAGTGTGATATCATGAGCAGGTGGATTCTAAGAGGTATTAAAAAAGGGGTAATAACAAGCAGATTTCCAAAAGAAAAACCTGAAATTATCAGCCCATGGTCGACACTGCCAATTCACACAAAGGGTTCCTATGATGATTGTCCTACTAAGGCAATTAGTAACGACAAGGTTGACTTGAGAGGTTGTATATCTTGTGGAAGGTGCAGTTCCAGTTTTTCACCTTCTCTTAATCCGAATAACTCAATAATTTACAGAACACAGCCCGCACTTATGAAATCTCTTAAAATTTATGTTATTGATTCAGGAAGTTGTGGGGCATGCAACTCAGAGCTTCATGCTCTCGGCAATCCCTTCTATGACATGAATCGGCTTGGTATATTCTTTGTAAATACGCCAAAGCAGGCTGATGCAATTTTTGTCATAGGGGTTTTGGCTGAAAAAATGAAACAGATAGTTAAGGAGGCATATGACATCATGGCGGAACCAAAACTGGTCTTTGCCATGGGAGCGTGCCCTGCTTCAGGTAGTATACTCGGAGAATCTCTATCAAAGGTTCTGGACGCAGATGTGATTATTGGAGGTTGTCCTCCGGATCCCTTTATCATTCTGGATGCTATCATACGTGCGAGGGGCGGTTATTCATGATTCTGGCAATTATATTGATATTACTTTTCATTCCTTCAATCATAGCAATAATTAACAGGAGAAGTTCATACATTGCCAGTGCAATTATCTCTTTTGCCATAATTGCTCTTTCACTACTTTTCCTTTTAGACAAAATTAAAATAGGCAGTTTCTCAATGGGATATCTTTCATTTTCTCTTGATAAACTCTCTGGAGCCTTCCTTTTTATTCTGGGCCTCATAGAATTTCTTGACAGTATATTTTCATTATATTATGTGAATACGAACAGAATCATTGCCTTTGCTTACTCACTCTCCATTTATTCTATGATGGGTGTAATCATGTCATCTAATTATCTTACCCTAATTCTTTTCTGGGAAGGTATGAGCATCTTCGGTTATCTTATCATAGGATACAAGAGAACTTCGCTGGCATTCCCTCCATTTGTATTTCTGGCTTTTGGTGAACTATCAACGCTATTCCTTGGGGTTGCCTTCGCAGGTATTTTCTTCTACACAGGAACATTGAATATGGTAACAATGAATGTGAATCCCTATATCCTGTTCGTAGCACTCATAGGTTTCATGATTAAGATGGGTATAATTCCTCTTCAGATGGTTGAATGGCTACCAATAGCTCATGGTGAAGCACCTACAAACGGTTCGATTATTTTCAGCGCAGCCATGACGACCGTTGCAATTTATGCAACAATGAGACTTGTTATTTTGGAGACCTTACCGTACGTATCAATTGGAATAGCTCTAATGATTATTGGATCATTCTCTCTCCTTATGGCTTCCATATATGCGGTGTCATCTGAAAACAGTAAAATGCTCCCCGCTTACAGTACCATTGAAAATTGCGGGGCAATGCTCACGTTGATTGGTTTGTTTATAATAAATATGTATTATGGTAATGTTGATCTGGCGGGTTTTACCATTATTGCAGTACTCGTTTATGCAACCGCACATGCATTGGCAAAGACAACAATGTTCATTTCCACTGCAGTTTCTGAAAATAAAGATCTTAATAAAGTAAATGGAAGTTCCATACGAGGTTTCTCAAGGTTCGCATTTGGTGTTTCTGCCATCTCACTCATGGGTCTAATACCCCTTGGAGGAGGTATTGGTGAATGGATGTTGCTTGAATCTCTATTCATTACTTCCACCGAGCCAAAGACATATATCTCCCTTACTGCCATTTTTGCAGGAAGTCTTGCTGCCTTGGGTGCAGGGATGTCAATAATAGCTTTCACTAAGTATTTTTCATTCATGTCAATGAACAGAAAGGAAAGATCAAATTCAACAGATGTAAGAACTCCTCTATCAGTAGCAGGTCCCGCAGTGCTGATTATGGGTATTATTGCGCCACTAATGATTATTTTATTCAATCCTGTTATTGCGAATTTTACAGGAATAAGTAACATTCAATTTCTCGGTACATTGAAAGATATCCCTCAGGGTTTTCTCATTGTCTCCCCAGGAGTTAAGGGCTATTTTGGATTTATATCTCCAACATTTGACATTATATTTATTTCTATTCCGTTTGTTTCCACATATTATCTTTTAAGAGGAAAAGAAAGGAAGGTAAATCCATGGAATGGGGGATTGCCAATGGGGGAAAAGCTTACTTCTTTTGCATATTCTAACTCAATCAGATTAATTATGAAAAAGGTATATTTTACAAGAGAAGAGAAGATTAACGGAATATACAGTGAAAGAACTTTTGACATTTTCTGGGTAGTAATTTCTGATTTAGCTTCGCTTTACACAAAATTTTCAAAGTATTTTGCAAGAAAATTCATGAACGGAAATATCAATACCTATATGGCATACACCATAATCGCACTTCTTCTTACACTCATTTCGCTACTCTTCTACTCCTAATTATTTCTGGTTATTATCATAATATGGTAGTTAGAGGTTGATCTTGAGATCGAGATAGCCTCCTATTCATAGGACCAATTCGTATATATCCCGTATTATACACGAAACCATTACTTACGGTAATACCAACCTCACCTCTATCTATTTTATTTGAAGTCAATTCATTTCTTTTTCCTCATTGTGAAAATTATAACAGATGCTGCGATTATAATTGCAACGGATATCAATCCAAACTCCTGTAGGTTAAGTGGGGTTGTACTGGAGGTTGATGTACTTGAATTAGTAGATGTGACAGAATAGAAAACCGATGCAGAAAGTATTTCGCTTCTGGTGTTTGATCCACCATCACCGTTTGTACTATTTTCTATAACTGTATACTTTCCGGTATTAAGATAAGCCTGTGAAATCTCTAGGCCAACATCTCCGGAATAATTAAGGATTGAATCAATTTTCATGCCGGTAATTCCAGAGAGTGAAATACAGAAAGCGCCCCCAATCATTCCCATTATAACTACAAGTGAATAGCTGGTAACATTAAAGGTGAGGTTTATTGTGGTTGCCGGCTGTATTGGCGGGGTATTTACTGCATAATATGTACTATGGCTTGAAAAACCACTAACGCCAACTCCTCCAATCGTATAATGTGAATTTCCATAAGGGTTGTAGCTGTTTATAGATGAAGTTGTGATGGCCAACCCAGTATCATTATAACCATTCTCTCCTACTCCAACTGCGAGCGAACCATTAGCAAATGGTGATGCCGGACATATACCTGATGTGCCGTATCCATATAGATACAACGATGCGTTAAAATTCAATGCCAGATAGTTATTATAATTTACAGCGTCTGAGCCGACTACATATGGCGACGTGTTGGAATACGGGGTAAAGGAAGGGGTATCTTGTCTAACACTGGGCATAGGAATAATTGATATGAGAATTATTGACGCGATAATCAAAGGTATCAATCTCTTAGAATATGTAGAATTCATTTTAATCACCATATGAAGACAATGCAACTTTCTGAGGCTTTGTAAGAAAATTTAGGAGTGTAAAATAAGCTATGGAGCGCAACCCGACTATTTTAAAAGGTCCCAATATTTTCATATTGGAAAACAGCAACTGCCAGTATAAAAGGTTTAACTGATGAATATTACATGCGATGATGCTATCGATTAGGAGGTTGTGGAGTTTTGCAAATAACACAAAGTCATAAATGAAATTGTTGTTAATTGAACGGCTCCAAATTTTTCTGAAATCAATAAAACAAAGCGTATTCAAACCCGAAGAATGAAAGGGTAATTTTTAATATCTCTTATTTCTTTCTATATTTATAATGGGAAGTTATCTTGACAATGATGAATTTGATAGGTGGATATCCAATGCCAAATCAACATTGAAATCATCAATGAATGATAAAGAAGCATGTTTCTATAACTGGGCTTGCTTTAAAGCTCAGCAGGCTGCAGAGTTTTCAGTTAAAGCATATTTACGGGGAACTGGAAATGACTCCTTTGGGCATTCAATTTCCATGCTGCTTCAAAAGGGGAATTTTGATTCCAATCTAATTAACATCGCAAAGAAATTGGATAAATATTACATTCCGACGAGATATACGGATTCATGGGCTGATGGAACGCCTGAGGACTATTATACCAAAGAAGATGCATTCGAGGCAATAGAATTATCAAAGTCAATAATAGATGAGATTGAAAGAAAATGGATATCATTGAAAGACGAATAGAGGAGAGAGAAGGAATTATTAAAAAGGCTCGGGAATATTCTAATACAATTAATTTTAGAGCCACTGTTCTCCTAATCGGGTCATATGCGAGGGGGGATTTTAATCTGTGGAGCGATGTAGATGTACTGATCATTGGTAATTTTAATGGAAATCCTCTGCAAAGACTGAAGGCGATAGATTTTCCACCTGGTTTTGAGGTAATTCTTCTTACACCACAAGAATTCATTAAAATGAAAAGTAAAAATATTAAACTTGTAAAGGACGCGTATAACGAAGGAGTCATATTAAGAGATGATTTCCAAATTATGGATCAGCTGTCCAAACAGGATAAGGTTACTGATAATCGTGCCTCTTTCTAAACTCCTCAAGTTTCTGAACCCTTCTTGCAGGGTGCGGGTGGTTCGATAATA
>JAJZYV010000047.1 GCA_021797955.1 Thermoplasmata archaeon | reverse complement strand
GTGTTGTGTATAATGGTGCAGCTGTGCCAGCTAGTTTCGGAATCTCTGCCGTATTGTTATTGGGAGGTCATGGCTTCTTCAACAGCGATTCAATTTCATGGTTATTGTTTCTCTTCATAGGTGCAATAATATTAATCATTGGAATAATAATGTCAAAGGAATCAAGCAACTTGAAAAATGACCCAATATTGAATTAATTTTTTAAAAATCTCACAGATTTTATTACTTCCGATGGTAAGACGATTCTCTTTGATTTGAATTCGACTGAGTTCTCGTCTACTTTTTTTAAACTTATCCCAGGAAGAAGTTCAATCCCCTCAAGATATTTTAGAACGGATGGAGTTTCAAATATTACCCTTCCAAATTTATAGTCTTCCCCAGTTCTCATTGAAGCGAATAGATACTCATTTTCGTGTTTCACGAATCCATTTCTGTCCGGAATTGGATTTCCATGTGGACAATGGTCGCATTGATATTTTTTGCACACCTTTTCAATAATTTCTTCAGTCATTCCGTGCTCTATGCCCATTGCCTGATCATCAAGATCTGACCATCTCATCTCTAAACCTTTCCATAGTAGTATTTCCGCAACCCTGTGTTTCCTGAGAAAAGCATTTGCCTGTAATTTACCTGTAGTTGTTAATTTATATTTCCCTCTAGCATGCCTATAGACATAATCTCTTTCCAGCAGTATGCTAATTTCGTCATAGGCGCTCTGCCTTGAGGAACCGAGAATTTGAGAAATGTTGATGAGAGATGCATAGCCTTTATACTCCGTTAATTCGTGAATGGTTTTAAGATAATCTTCTGTCGTGACTGAGAGAGGCACAGTCATCTAGATTAATTTTACATATTAATTTTGTTCTATCGATATGTGTGACTGTCAGGCGACACCCATTGTCAACTACCCACCCCTAAACAGTAGATCAAAAATCATCTCCTGAAGGGCTATTTTCTGAGTAAAGACTGATTGCGAATGGGTTTGTCTTGATGAGATTTGAGGCTATGAATGCCCTGAGAACAATCCTCTCTTATCTCATAACAGATTTACGCTGTATTAAAACATTTCATTTATTATACGGCTCAGTTTCTGTTCATTTAGAATTCTATCATTACGTAATATTTTCCCCTATCTTGAATGGGCTTGCATGATATCCCCATTTTTCTGATGGACTCGGCACTGGTTTCGGCTTCATATTCGTTTTTAAATTTAAGATAAAGGGAGTTAAAGCCAAATTCTGGCACTTCCTGTTGATCAACAACAAATTTCTTCAATTTTTCCATTAAAGTCTCAAAACCATTTTGGTCGATTGAAATATCTCCTCTTTTAATCTTTTGAGTTCCGATGTTTATTATTCCATCTAATATTGATTGGTCGGCTTTTTTACCTAATTTTTTTGTGCTCTTTGTTCTTGCACCTGTAGCGAAGAGAAATAGGCCCACCACCAGCAAGGGTAACAAAAATATGTGACCAAGCAGATTTCTTGGAGTGTAAAAATAAATTCCTGTGTAAGCTGCTATGAATAGAATTCCAGCGCCAACAGAGGTTATTTTCATAAAGATGTTAATGGGAATGATTTATTTATAATATTCCAAAATTTCTCATTTGATATCCTGACATTCTTCTAGGACAGGGAGGTTAGATCGCTAATTCTGATGACCTTGTCGACTGTTGCCAGAAAGCCATCTAAATATTTAAACGAGTTTTATCCATTACGGATCGATTTAGACAGATGGCAGACCCAGCACTAACGTGCAGAAATAGTCAAAGTGTTGTTTTTACGGAAAATGTAAAACATGGTAAGTGAAGGTAAAGATATTTTAAAATGTCTGGTAATGTCTCAGTGCATGAATGAAGATTTGTCTATCCTTAATCGTGAGATCATGGACTGTAAGAAGTGCAGTAGACTCGTTGAATTCCGAAACTCAGTACTAAAGGATACCAGAAAATACGCGAACGAGATATTCTGGAGAAAGCCAGTCACAGGATATGGCGCCATCATTGGTTCACTTTTGCTGGTTGGGTTGGCTCCTGCAGCTTCTGGTGCAAACAGAACTGGAAGGGTTTTTACAGGAGATAAGAGCTCAGAATTCCTCATGGAATGCCTGTATTCTGCAGGAATAACAAGCATGAATAGTTCGTTAAAAGCTGATGATGGCTTAGAATACATCAATACTTACATATCTCTGGCTGTCAGGTGTGTCCCTCCTGAAAATAAGCCAGATAAACGGGAAGTTGACAATTGCCTTTCTTTTCTGGAAAGAGAAATTAAACTCATGAAAAACCTTAAGGTAATATTATGCATGGGAAAGCTGGCCTTTGACTCCACAATTTCCGCTCTTTCACGACTCGATTTTAATGTAAAGGGATTTAGGTTCTCCAACGGCTTTGTTCAAAAGACTGGAAATTTGGTAATAATGGCTGTTTTTCACCCCAGCCCAAGGAACGTAAATACAGGAAGAATTACCAAGGATGAATTCACAGACATTTGCAAAAAAGCGAAAAAATTCTCCATTGAATGATTGAATCGTTCGATGTCCATGGGACATTAGGATTTTAACGAAAACCTACATTGAATGTAAACTTCAATATATATAAATAAAAAACCCCAATAAGGTATTTATGCACATAGTTGCAACCTCCAGAACTATAAATTTAGCAGGAATGATCAATCAAAAGATTGACGGAACATTACACGAAGTTGAGAAAAAAAGATTTCCAGATGGAGAGATGTATGTCCGAATCAATGGAAGTTTATACCAAAAGGAAGTGACTGTTGTGGGAAACACAAATAATGAAGAGGAACTATTGGAGTTACAGTTTATTCTTGATGCGGTTAAGGAACAAAAGCCATCGGGGATTACTGTGCTTGTTCCCTACTTCGGATACGCAAGGCAGCATATGGTATACAAGCCTGGAGAGGCAATTTCGGCAAGAGTTATAATGAATCAAATCTCGGAGGGTGTCCAGAAAATCGTTACTGTGAACATACATGATACATATTCTTTCAAATTTACTAACACTGAATGCGAAGACCTGCACGTTTCTGGGGATATTGCCAAGAAACATAAAAATAATTCAATACAGCTAGTAATGGCACCGGATGACGGTGCATACAAGCTTGCCAAAGAAGTGGGTGAGGTTCTCGGATGCAACAGTAGTTTTATGAATAAGAAAAGAATAGATTCAACAACGGTGCAATACGATATGGATCATGTGGATGCTAAGGGACTCAATGTGCTTCTGGTGGATGATATAATTTCAACGGGTGGGACCATATTGAGGTCGTCAGAAATCATAAGAAAATCTGGGGCAAGCAAAATATTTGTTTCGGCTGTTCATGGCCTTTTCATAAATTCCTCTGACGTCAAGATAAATGAAGTCTGTCATGGACTATCGGTTACAAACACATTAACGTCAAGATATAATACCATTGACATATCAGAGAGTCTGGGTGCATATCTGAGGAGATGAAATAATGGAAATTGAGGTAAGATCATGTTTTTCCCACGGTTCATTTAGGGGGGATGCATGCCCTGAATGTGGCGAAAAAGGGAAAGTATTGCTGTATCCCGATGAGGTTGAAGGCCTAGGAAAAGTTCTGGCAGGAATGCTCAGGCATTTCCCCGAAAGATATGGGATAAGGCTTACGCCAAATGGCTATGCAAAAATATACTCCATCATACCTGCCATAAAAGCACAGAGACATAGGTATGGCTTCATAACTCCGTTGCATATTGAGGCTCTATGCTCAACTGACGAGCGTGGAAGATATGAGTTAAATGAAAGGGGAGAAATAAGGGCAACTTACGGACATACCATACCAATTGATTTAAGCGATTTACCTACAGATGATATTCCAAAAACTGCTTATTATCAAACAACTGATGAAGAATTTTCAATATTAAAGGAAACGGGAATTTTCCCTTCCGATAAAACATATATTCACCTGTCGGATAATTACAGAAAAGCCTTCATTTCAGGTCTTTTTCACGTTGATGATCCAAAAATCATTGGGATTAACTGTGAAGCAATGTCCATGGAGGAACCAATTTATAAAGCTTCCAGGGAAGTGCTTCTGACAAAGCAGATTTTACCAAATTTCATCTTCGATCTTCCTAAAGAAGATGTTAAGCCGACAGAAGAGGAAAATTCTGAAATAAAATCATACAGAGAAAAAAGAGAACGAAAACTTATGGGAGAGAGGAGTTCGTAACTTTATCCCTATTCAACATAATAAAATCCCTAGCGGCGTTTATTCCCCTGAGTGCCGCTTGGTAGATATCATACTGGTTTCTTTCTATTTTGCCGAAATATTTCTTACTCGTGTCGAATTCCTCGAAATGTATCCCAGCATTTTCCATGAGTTTTCTTGATTCTATCTGTCTGTGCCTGTCAAGGTTTCTGAGACTTCTTTCCGTGATGTATATTCTATGTGTCTTTGATAATTCCAGTATCTTGTCGAGATGCTCGTATATATTGCTGTCAATGTGGATTTCATTTTCGATTTTATTGATCTCAGGATATTTTTGGAATCCTGGAAGAAATATGTCAACCTCTTTTGAATTCTTCTTTGTGTTCAAAACAACACTGATTCCCAGTCTCATAGTCTCCATTTTGTAAAAATCAAGTAACTTGTTTATTTCTCCTGCCTTGTTTATCTCGTTATATTCGTTCAGTTTTCCTCCTATTTTTCCTTCTTCTTCATAGAGTGTGACATTATATCCGGTTTTCCTGAGATAGATTGAACATTCTAAACCCGAAACACCTGCCCCTGCAACGGAAACCTCTCCGCTTGAGATTTCTTCATTATAATGTGTTTCGTTTCCAGTTATGGGATTTACAGTACACCTAACCTGACCAAATGAAAGATCTCTGCAACCCTGATTGCACCTAATGCATGGTCTTGGTGTGATTCCATTCTTCAATTTAATGGGAAAAAATGGATCTGCCAGAGCCCCACGTGCCATGCTGACCATATCGCTCTTTTCTAAAGCCCTTTTCACTGAATCCAGGTTCAGAATAGATCCTACCGCAATGGTCGTCAATCTGGGTTTCCTTGGTAACTTCATTCCAATATGATTATACGGAGAAAAGTATGACGCGGATGATCCTGGAGGTGCCATTCGTCCTGCTGAAAGATGTACATAATCCAGGTTTTTCAGGGATTCAGCAACTCTTAATCCATATTCGGAATTATAGCCGTCCACTTCATCCTCATATTGGCTCAGCCTGATTCCAACTGCCATGGACGTTTCCTCCCTGATAGAATTTATTATTTCCTGAGGAAATCTCAGCCTTCCTTCGAAATCCCTTCCATACTTATCAGTTCTTTTGTTAAGAGAGGGTGATAGAAACTCCTGGAGAAGATAGGCATGGGCTCCGTGAAGTTCAACTCCATCAAAATTAGCCATTTCTGCTATTTTTGCGGCTTTGAGGAAAGCTTCCCTGATTTGTTCCAATTGATCTTCTTTCAGTTCCATAGGAATTTTTCCCAAATAAGGAACTTCAGATGGAGCAAAGGGACGTTCGTTTCCATTTGTCAGTGCTTTTCCTCCTGCATGAACCAATTGGGCGAATATTTTTGATCCATGGGAATGAATTCTTTCGGTTAGTCTTTTCAGGCTTGGAACTTGATCCAACGATACAAAAGAAAGTTGATTTCTTGATCCTTTGCTAAACGGTGAATCTATGTGTGAATACTCTGTTATTATTAATCCGTATCCGCCTATTGCCCGTTCTTCTAGATATGCCTGATGTATATCGTTTGTATAACCATTAACATCCGCCAGATTTGAGATCATTGGTGCAAGAGCGAATCTGTTTTTGATTTCTACATCTCCGATCTTAATTGGTGCAAATGGGTCCATAATTCGTTATTCTGAACTTTTATAAATGAATTAAGTCTTTAAGTTGTTGTTTTCACAGATCCTTGGATGGTTTTATTTGGAGTTGCGATCATTCTCTGGCATGCTCTGCATCACAAAGGATTGGATGTTCCTGCTTCATCAACAGTGACTCCTTTATTTATTTCAAATATCTTGCTTAATCTCTCATTCCATTGAACATCAACAACTTATCAGGCTTAAATTCTCATATGCCATGTGAAATTATTTTTGATTCCATTAAACTGGAAAAATGTTAGGCAATTCATCCATATCGCAGGATCAGTGGTTTTCTCGTTCGTAAAGTTGTAATTCTAACAATTTTCTACAGTTAACTTTTTATTTGCTCAAAGTTTACCCGATTAAGGGGCTGTGGGGTAGCTTGGTATCCTACGGGCTTTGGGAGCCTGAGACTCCGGTCCAAATCCGGGCAGCCCCATTTATATAAATCACGATGAATTTTTATTGAATAGTAGAAATATTAAACCAGGCTGTTACGTTGAAGGTTTTATGTTTATATTGTTGAAACGTCCATTTTCCACTGTTTTCACGTAAGAATTTCCTTATCATCAGGTATTATGTCTTATTTTTCTTTCAAGATCTATTCAAGATTTGGTTTTTCCACTTCGCTTAGCTTTGACATGACTTCTCTGTCACTTATTGCCCCTACAGCCTTTCCCTGATCGTCAATAACCGTTAGTGTGGATACCCCATTCTCCTTGAGAATTCTTATTGCGTCAGCAACATTTTCGTTTGATTTTATGTTTACGGATTTTTCCAAATGAACCTGCCTGACGTATCTTGCATTCAGCGCGTTTTTTGGAAGTAGAAGTAAATTGATAACCTCAATCCTTCCAACTGGCATATTATTTTTGTCCACAACAACTGCAGCCGGTAGTTTTGACTTCAGGAGCTTTTCCAGTACATCACTTAAATTTTCATTTAATCCAACTATCGCCTGGCTTTCCTTATTGAGAGAGTCACCAACAGTTATGCTCATCAGATTTTGTGCCACTATAATCCCTTCCCTGCTGACATCCACTTCATTTGGAGTCTTTCCAACTATTCCCTTTACCTCAGAGAGTATGAAACCTATTACTATCCAAACCAGAAAGACCATGGTGTAATCTGGTACAGTTGAATATGCGGAATAAATTAAGACAACACTGCTGATAACTGCTCCAGTTGTAGCAAGTATTAACTCCTTGAAATCTGCGAAAATGCGGAATAAGCTGTCGTTTGCTTTTTTCATTAGTCTCTTTCCACGCCTATACCCGATTCTTATCAGCGAGAAATTGGCACTCACGTGAATGAATAATCCACCCAGTGATGCGATTGTTCCCAGTATTACGAATGAAGTTTCTGACCCAACGGACAAAAGCATCAGAAGTGATATGAAGATCATTAAGGCACTAGTAAATATGGTTGCCATTAGAGGCCGATCCCCGACCTTTCTTCCAAAAATCGGCAATATTGTTCTGTCGTAACCCATTCTGAACAATGTTCTTGAAGCAGCTGATCCGAAGGACAACATTGCTAGAATTGCATCATTTATAGTCGCAATTGCAACTGCATAGTAAAATAGGTAACCATCTCTTCCGAAAAAGTTTCTAATAATGCCTACTACAGGTAGTTGCGTTGACATAACTGGAGTGTTTAATATTCCATTTTGAAGAATAAGATTTGCAAAGGCGTAGATCATAAGTGTTGATAATGCACCACCTACCAAAATTACGGAAATCACACTCCGTCCCACTGTTTCTTTTGGATTCTTGACTTCTCCAGAAACGGGTGCAATCGAACCATATCCTGTGGGTATCCCCATTGCAAATAAAATTCCTAAAACAAAACCAGCACCCGATATGTGATAAATTGTTGGACTTGGAAAATAGAATTTCAGTCCTGCAATATAGAATGAGTAGATGATTATGGCAACCATCAAACTTATTTCAATTGTAACTGCAAAAATGGCATATTTTGAAGATACTCCTATCCCAATTATCAGAAATGTAACTGATGGAACCATTATTATTAGAAAAGCATAGAGAACAGGAATCCCCAATACTGTGGTAATGATAAAAATTCCCCCAACAAAATATGCCAGTCCGTAGAGAATAGAATAGAACATGTACATCCATCCAGTATCAAAACCTATTCTTGCAGAAAGCGCCTGGAAAGCATACGTATAATATCCACCTGATGAAGAAAATCTTTTTGCTAATTGAGTTACAGAGAGACCGTTCAGCAATACAAGTAAGGTCCCAATAATCATTACTATAGGTGCATTATACCCTGCGAGAGTTATTGCAAAAGCACCATAAGTAAGTATACTCAATAGTGGGGACATTCCGCCAAAGGAGAGGAAAAACACATCCTTAAATGTAAGTTTTCTCTGAAGCTCCCCATTCTGCTGTGAGACTTCAGCCATTCTTCCTTGATTCCGTTCTTCTTAATAAATTGTTTTTCATAAATGAAAAAACTATCGATAAATGATTATTCTCTGTTTTGCAGTCTTTTTTACATGTATTATGAATTACCGGATGCATTAATAGATAAAGTAAATTTAATTAGATGTAAACACTAATGAATTGATAAGAATTGGAAATTGTAGACCCAGACGCCAGAATAGCTGACTTGGTCGGACTCCTTCATGTTCTAAATCATTTGTTTGAAGATAAAACAGATCTTTTCGAATTGGAGAAGGAAATGGAAGTGGACATAGATGATCTTATGCCAATTGTCTATACGGCAGCAAATCTTGGTTTTGTAGGAACTGAACAGGGAGATATTTGGATAACTGATAAGGGAAAAAGCTTTCTTGTTTCAAATCCAAAGGCAAGAAAATCCATACTTAAGGCATCAATTATAACGATGGAACCATTTGTAACTGCCATCAGGTTGAGTAAGTTTGAGTTGAAAGATATTAAGGAAGAACTTGAAAAATCAGGTGTGCAGAAGTATAACAATCCTGCTGGAACTCATAACTTGGAAGTGACCCTGATTGAATGGGGCGTCTATTCTGGACTGATAAAGAAGGAAGACGACGAGTTCATGGCAACGGTCTGATCAAACGCTATAAATTCCCTCTTCGGCAACATATTTCTTTCGTGCTAAATCCATCATCTTCCGCGTGAAAACTATAGAATACACTGAAACAACGATCGCGAAAAGAAAAGACGCCCATCCTGCAAGAGCAATATTTCCATTCGCTGTTGCCAGGTCGATAGTTTTCATTAAGCCGGTGTGG
>JAJZYV010000046.1 GCA_021797955.1 Thermoplasmata archaeon | reverse complement strand
ACCAGTCTTGCCCAGCCTTCCCAATGATTCGTTTAAAGACTCCAAATCGCTATTCCTAACAGAGATGAAGACCACATCGAAACGATCATTATTAGTGATTGACGAAACAGTGTTTATCTTGATATTGGTCGCCTTATTATCTTGGATTACTGTAATTCCCTTCTTGTCGATTTCATTTTTTCTACATTCTCTGACTAAAAAAAACACATCTTGACCGGATTTCAGCAATTTAAAACCTAGAAAACCACCAACTGATCCAATTCCAATAATAAGTATTTTCATAAAAAGGTATATGTTATATTACTAAAATATATCCTATTATGTATACATATGTGAATGGAAGCAAAAGATTATCCAGAACATTTGAAAAAAAATTTAAGAATTTCGGTATACAAAAGAACAAATGCTTTTATATCAATTAATTATTCTTACTCAATATTAGAGTAGGTGTTTGTATGAATAAACTGATTGATCTAAGCCATAATTTTGAAAAGAACATGCCAGTGCCAGACTGGCCTGGAGAGAACAGACAGGAATTTGATTTAATAGAATACACGGTGACTGTCAACAGCGGTACGCAGAACAATCTTAGAATGAATTTGCATTGCGGAACCCATATAGACGCACCTTATCATTATTGGAAGCCGGGCATATCCGTTGAAAAACTGCCTCTAGAAGACATGATGGGAAGCTGCTACACCATAGACGTTCATAAGAATCCCTTGGAGGCGGTCACCGCAATGGATCTAGAGCCTGCTGTAGGTAAGGTTTCAAAAGGAGAAATGCTGTTTATTAATACCGGGTGGTATAAGAAATGGCCAACAAAAGAATATGAGACCTCATATCCCTATCTTTCACTTGAAGCAGGCAAACTTATAACCAAGATGGGAGTTTCGGTGCTTGGTCTAGATACGCCTGGTCCAGACGCCCCGATAAGGAGTGGCAAGAGACACGGAGACCCGTTGCATCTGGAATTGCTATCTAAGGGGGTTCCCATAATAGAAAATCTTGACAATCTAAACCCTCTAAATGGAAAGAAGGTCGTTGTATACGCTTTCCCCATCAAAATTGCTGGCTCAAGCGGGGCACCATCAAGAGTGGTAGCTTCTATTTAATCGGGCAGTGATTGATTGGAACATAATGCTATTCTGCTGTCAAAAAAGGACAATGTTGCCGTTGCCCTAACCAATTTACACAAAGGTGACATTATACAAGTTGATGGTACTAATATAACAATCGGGGAAAATGTTGATTTTGGTCACAAGATTGCACTAAATAACATAAAATTGGGGCAAGAGATAATAAAATATGGTGAAGTTATAGGTCTAGCTACGCAGGGCATTCCTGCTGGACACCTCGTGCATATTCATAATGTAAAGTCGTTGAGGGCGAGTAAAAATGATTGAAGTAAATGGATACTGGAACTCAGATAAACAAGCAGCACCGAGAAATCATACTCTGATATTGTCGCTGAACTCATTTTGTAATAACGCAGCAAGATCCATACACAACATAGTCTCTCCGACTGTATTAATATCACATCCTCACGGAAGAAACGAGATCGGGATCAACAAGGAAAGGCTCTGGAAATCACTACTTGGAAACGCACTAAATCCCAATGTTTTTTCCGTTTTGGTAGTAGGATACGAAGAGAAGACCACGGGGGCATTTGTCGAAGAACTAAGAAGGAGATCCAAGAAAACGGTGGATAGCGTACTGGTACTCAACGGTGGTACGTTGAATGCCATTCACGAGGGCTCCAGTAAAGCAGTCAATCTTGTACAGGAAAGTTCTGAATATCAGAGGGAACCCATCCCGATATCAGAATTCAGCTTTGGACTCAAATGTGGCAGCAGTGATGCGACCTCGGGCATCGCCTCAAATCCAGCGCTTGGCAAGGCCGTAGATAGAGTGATATCCCTAAACGGTACAGCCATTTTCTCTGAAACCACCGAGATAATAGGTGCGGAACACATCCTCGCAAAGAGAGGAATAGACCGTAATGTTTCCAGAGCAATCATGGAAGTGGCAAAGAGAAATGAGGATCTTGCAATCTCTCTTGGCGTTGATCTCATAGGGACTAACCCTGTTCCTGATAACATTAAGGGAGGTATAAGCACAATAGAGGAAAAGTCCATAGCGTCAATAATGAAATCAGGAACTTCTCCAATAAAAGGGGTTCTTGATTATGCCACACCGCCCACGGACAGAGGCCTTTATTTCATGGATTCGCCGTCTGCGGCTACAGAAGTCATTACTGCCCTTACTGCTGCAGGTGCGTCTGTTATCCTGTTCACTACAGGATCGGGGAACCCTGTGGGATCGCCGGTAGCTCCTGTCATGAAGATTACAGGCAATCCTAATTCCATCATAACAATGAAAGATCATATTGACGTGGATGTCAGCGAGATCATTAGCAAAGCAAAATCTATAGATTTCGGCGGTGAGAAGATATTCGAAGCTTTGTCGAAAGTGCTTTCTGGCAAACTTACGAGATCTGAAATATTACATCATGACGAATTTTCGCCCATACCGGTGGGACTATGACGATCAATCATTACATGGCCATAGTCGAATACGGAAAAAAACTTGTAGCAATGTCTTCAGAAATGAAACCGCTACAACGCGACTATGCAAGAGTGAAGATAAGAGCAAACGGCGTTTGTGCAACTGACGTTAAACTGGTGGACGGAGTTGGTTTTCACCCCGAATTGCCGTTCATTCCAGGGCATGAGCCAGCAGGTCAGGTCGAAGAGGTAAATTCAGACTCACAGAAATACAAGGATTACGTTGGTAAACGATTTGTTATGCACCCGCACATCACCTGCGGAGAGTGTGAAAATTGCCTATCTGGCAGGGAAAATGTGTGCCTTGCTGTGAAGGGTAGCATGGGTATTTCCATCAATGGCGCGTTCTCAGAATATGTTGACGTTCCATTAAGAAATCTTATACCTGTACCTGACAATATGGATTTTCCTTTTGCAGCCCTAGCAGGAGGGGTAGTAGCTGTACCACTCCTTGCTATAAGGAACCTCGGGGATTTGATAAATAGGGATGTGGTTGTGATCGGTACAGGTGGATTGGCTATGGTTGCTATCCAGATACTTAAGAGTGCTGGATCTAACGTCATTGTTGTCGGCAGGAAGGACGAAAAACTTCAACTGGCGAGCAGTTTGGGAGCTGCATTTACAGTCAACAGCATACAGACAGATTACGTGAAGGAGATCAAGGAATATACCCATGGTATTGGTGCGGATTATGTGGTAGATCTTGCAGGGGACCCCCAGGAAGTTCCAGTTGCTATAAATTCACTCAAGAGGGGTGGTACACTCTCAGTGGTTGGCTACTCTTCGTCAACAATTAGCCTCGATTATAAAAAAATAGCTCTGGATGCCATTAAAATTCAAGGATCGAGATCATACACAAGGAATGACTTAAGGATTTCCGTCGATCTCATAAAAAACCGCGTAGTGAAGCCCATTATATCACACAAACTCCCTCTGGAATCAGCGAATGAGGCAATATCTTTAGTCAGAAGCGGTACTTCGATGGGTAGAGTTATTTTGGAGTTTTGAACCCGACTTCTCCTGTGTATAACACTACAAAATTCCGGAACCACGCGTTTTACGGGTTTTTCCATATATTCTGGTACGCCATTGTAGTAATAATACTACTACGATTCTACTGTGCCACAACTTCACTTTATCCCAGAGAATACTGACTCTTTTGAAACGTGTAGTGATATGATGGAGCAAAGATAGGTTTGAAGTCTTTTTACCTTCATTACTATCAGGGTCATAGTAATTCTGCAACAAAATTTTTTCAAATTCAAACAATAACTTAATTTTAGGAATAATAATCAGCACTCATCATGGCAGAAAACACCAACCTTTCGAGGATAGCGTATGACCAGATTTTGAATAGTATTATCGTGGGGAATATAAAATTGGGGTCCCCAGTTTCGCAAAATGCATTTTCAAAAATTCTTCCAATGAGCAGGACTCCAATTAGAGAAGCGCTCTTTGCTCTTGAGCATCAGGGTCTGCTAACCAAGGATGGAAATAAGTACTCTGTATCTTTCATTTCAAAAGAGGACATCATTCAGCTTTACGAGGTAAGAAAGATTTTGGAAGGAAATGCTGCTAAGCTGTGTGCCGAAAAAATCAATTCAAACCAGAAAAAATCACTATCCTTCCTGATGAAAACAATGAAGATGAAATCAGAATTCAAGGATGCCACTCCTGAGGAGATTGCAAATCTTAATGGACATCTGCACGAAATGATAGCGGACATCGCAGGAAATGAGTATCTTAAAAAGTTCTTAGCCGAAACTTTGTTACATCTCAAGATTGTCAGGATAAGCCTTCTTGTCTCCGTTGAAAGAAGATCCGATGAGTTCAAGGATCATCAGCAGGTCATCGAAGCGATTCTCAACAGTGATCCCAGGACAGCAAAAGAGGCCATGGAAAGACACTTGGATGCTGTTCTGGATTTTGCAAAAAAAACCGCTTTTAAGAAACTTTATGTGGAATAAAAATATAAAAACGGTTCACTGGGAACCTAATCTTTTGGAATAATTGGAGGTTTGACGAATCCGTTCCAGAATATACTCCAGCCTTTCAGTACAAATGTGGTTAGACCGTTGCTGAAATAAGGGTCAGATGATGCCAGTGCTTTTGCCTCTTCAACGGTTGCTGCTTCCCACACCAAGAACGAACCGGTGTTGTCGACCATGCGCCCTGCCAGTTTTAGTTTGCCGGAATTCAGCATCTTCAACAGGTATTCCCTGTGTACTTTCTTCATTTCGTCAGACGGACTCTTTACAAACGATGTTGTTTCCACTACATACATATTTTATCACTTCCCTATGGGATTTTTGTCCATTAGCGCCTTGAGTTCCTCATCACTAATCGGACCTTTTCTTGCCAATGAAATATTTTTGAGTTTTCTAAGGATTGTCAAAGCCTCCGCTTCGTCAAGTTTTATGCCAAACTGGTCGGCTTTATAGTAAATCGTGTCGATGCCGCTCTTCTTTCCGTTAATTATCTCAACATTCGACTGACCAACAACCTCAGGCAGAAATGGGAACATCTCTAGAGGCATATTCATTTTTTCAAGTCTTCTCCACCAGCTCGTAAGAATCCCTGATTCCACGGAAAATATACCATCGCCTACTATCGGCTTCTGAGGCGGGAATTTCACCCCGGACCGTTCTCTAGCAAGAACCGCCAGTGGTCTCAACATCCTGGTATCTATTTTTGTTTTAATCCCGTAAAGATATTTCAGAGCCATAACGCTTTCTTCAAGTGAAGCATTACCACTCCTCTCTCCTATTCCGGTGAGACTGACATGGATAGTTGACGCCCCTCCAAGTACGGCCGAAATTGTGTTTGCGACTGCAAGTCCAAAATCATTATGTGCATGTATCTCAACAGGTTTATCAGTTTTTGACTTAATCTTTTTTATGAAGAACATTGTGGCCTGCGGATTAAGCACACCAAATGTATCAGCTAGAGCGAAGGAATCCATATGCCCCTCCTTGATAACCTGTCCGGCAATTTTCCAGAACGTATCAAAGGGCGCTCTCGTGGCATCTATTGTGAAGAAGGTGATCTTGAGGCCATGTTCGTGTGCATAAGTCGTCGCCTCGACGGATAACTTCACCGCTTTCTCAACGTCCCATCCATATGCATACTTTATGAGATGGTCACTTGATGGTATTTCCATGACTATCCCATCAACATCAGCTGCTATTGCATTATCTACATCCTGTTTCATGCATCTTGCGAAGGCGTAAATCTTGCTCCCCAATCCAAGATGGGAAATTTCCTTGACGACTTTTGCATCTTCTGCAGAAACAGAAGGCATTCCTGCTTCAATTCTATCAGTGCCCGATTCTGCCAACTTAGTCGCAATTTTTATCTTATCGTCTCGCCTGAAAGTTATCCCAGCCTGCTGTTCCCCATCCCTAAGCGTCACGTCATGAATTTCAATATTGCCTGGCAATTTCACATTTCCAAGTACTTCGCTATCAAAATCGTAAAAACTGACAAAGTGTTGATCATCTTTATGTTGCTCTATTGAAGTCATTGTAAATTATCCTCTAACGCTATTAAAATCTTTGCACTATTGTATACATTTAGGTCCCAGCATTTCTAGCTAATCTTATGTAATTTTTGACTATTTGTTTGGTATCCTCAATAAGTTGGCTTTGTGTGAAATTATTTGGCCACTCACGGAACCAGATTCGCTGCTGGTGAGGAAGAGTATTGTAGATATCATCTCTTTTGTCGAATAAACTTCCCCGGTTTTTACAGCCTGCTCTATCTGAGTTTGTGTCCTCCCCCTGCTCCAGAGTTCTGTTAGTGTGGGGGGTGGTACTACTGAATTGATGGTAATGTCCTTTTGCATGTCCCTTATCTCCACGCCAAGAGACCTGGTAAATGAATCCAAGGCTGCCTTTGATGCAGCATAATCAGAATTATTTTTAGCACCTTGGGAATTGGCAGACGAAAATAAGACTATTCTGCCATAACCCTGACTTATCATATGTTCGAGAGCAGATTGAGTTGCTATCATAGGGCCTTGCAGGTTGATCTTGAAAAGTCTTTCAATTTGATCCCAAGTAAGATCCAAAAAGGGTTTTCTGTTGATTATAGATGCGGTATAGATCATTGCGTCCATTTTTTTGAAGACCCTGATGAATTCTTCAATAGATTCTCTGATCGACTTCTCTTTGGTTACATCCGTGAAGAAATATTGAGATTTAACGGAATTATTTTTTACCTGTTCAACTGTTGTCCTTCCCCCATTTTCATCTATATCTAGTATACCTACATTTGCACCTCTGATCCCTAGCTGCAAGCAAACTTCGCTACCTATTCCGCTAGAACCACCAATAACTGCAATGTCTGAATGGCTAAAATCGAATTTGATATTTGTATACACATATAGGTAAATACATATAGTATTTTAAAGGATGCATAGGCGGACACTGTCAAGTTCCAGTTGATAAGTACCGATGATATACCGGTAGGATGTCCTTATCAGGTTTTGCTTCGTTTTGAACCTGGGTTTAGCATGTGGCTCATGCAATAAGAAATTTCGTATCTGAAGTATTTCCTGTCATATTGCAGATCATATGCCACTACCACCTATAATAGATTGACGGGAGGAACTCATATCCATCACAAAAGCAGAACTGAATGCAGCAGAAGAACTCATACGACCCAATCCACGCGAACCCATCATACAGAAGGACAGGGAAAGGAAACCAGTTCTCGATGCTCTTGTGAAAGTCATTGAATCGCATGATGATTTACCTGCGAATTGACTGAAAACATGGGTTTAAGGGATTAAGATCTAGTAGAATTCTGACGCCATGTTTCGGAGATACTGTCATCATAAAAAATTTATTATACAGCGATTAATTAACCATAGACTTCTTTGATCCTCATGACTCTCACTAAATTTGAAAAGGCAAGAATTATTGGTGCAAGGGCGCTGCAGATATCCATGGGCGCTCCGGTTATCATAGACGTACCATCCGTTATGGTTGATCCGGTCGATATTGCCATACTGGAATTTGACAACAACGTTATTCCCATAACTATAAGAAAGTTAGCAAGGTAATAGCTCTTCAGATCAACAGGAAATTGAACCATTACTCCCGGGAAAAATAAAGTGCTGCACAATTCTCCGTAGTGTTTTTCTGGCAATTATACTTCGCCAACTCAGAGTAAACAGTTTGCTGGGCAATTAACTTGGATTCAATACGATAGGAACGTTCGTAATTGTGTATATGGAGGTGGCCTATGTAAGTCACATCTTTGCTTTAGGCACAGTAATGTTTAGCGTAAGGCGGTGTTTCGGTAAATGCTAATATACCCCAGTGTAGGGTACCGTAATGAAAACTAAAACAAGCATTCCTATAGACCAGCAGGTCTGGGCGAAGCTGGAGAATCTTGCCGTTGAAAGGGGCGCGGACATCATCGCTCCTTCAGATGGCAATAGAAGATGAGTTGATTTACAACTTTGAAGATTATATAATGAAATTCTCAACGAAGGGGGGACAGAACTGGATTTTGACCAGATAGAACTAAGACAAAATATATCCGGACTTGTCAGTGGAATGAGAGATGAAAGAGAATATCGTATATCTGGACAGTAGTGCGGTTATCAAAGATACCTGACATCCTCCCACTCCTGAAGGGTGTGAGGTTCCTGCTTCACAGAGTGACAACTCGTAGACCTCCCTTGAGGAGTTCCGCCGCTGTTGCACTTTCCGCAGGCGTGAATTCGGGAATGCTCTTCAGGAAAGAAGTGATGACAAGGAGAAGGACCGTGGAATTTGTTGACTGTGGAACTGAGATGATCTTTGGCAACTCACTCCGTGAATCACTTTATACCAGTGATATGATGAACTCCGCTTACAACTCCAGGAATGAAAGAATAAAATCACAATGAAGAAGATATTTCATAGTGAATTCTGGTGGATGATGGCTGTAATTAACAGACAATTTCCTCCATAGAAACGTACCTATGGCGATTATTTGGCGTTATTTCTCTTATGAAGAAATGATAGAGGCTTGGAATTATCCAGCCTGTCAAGAGAATTGGTACGACGAAGCATACATAACGCGTGAACTTGATTCATAAATGCCACAAATTTCAGGATTCACAAGAGGGATGAGTGGGGAATTCCTAACGGTAAATGATTGCCAAAGGAGCGTACGAAAGAGTTATATATCGACCTGCCATTGAGGACATTACGCACTAATTGTGCGATGCAACATGAAATAAAACCAACTAACAAGGCACTCTGGTGACCACGGTCGGATGACCTAAATGATCCAGAACATTCCAAGGTTGGGAAATATGGAGTTGTGAGAATACAAGCTCACTTCTGACACGTGAAAAGGTGCAAACTGTGGCTCGCCAATTTCAATTTTAAAATAATCGCCTAAACAGGAATTAACTCCGGTTGATCCTGCCGGCGGCCACTGCTATCAGGTTTCGACTAAGCCATGCGAGTCTAGGGGTCGCAAGACCCCGGCGTACCGCTCAGTAACACGCGGATAATCTACCCCCAGGTGAGGTATAACCTCGGGAAACTGAGGATAATCCCTCATAGTTATCATATGCTGGAATGCTTTGATGACAAAAGCCTTTACGCCTGAGGATGAGTCTGCGGCCTATCAGGTCGTATGTGATGT
>JAJZYV010000045.1 GCA_021797955.1 Thermoplasmata archaeon | reverse complement strand
GTAAGCTATGATAGCGGATGCTACGTATGAAGCTGAAGCTGCCCCAAAAGGGATCAGAATGTCTGAAGAAACATCACCGCTAAAAAATATAATCATTACAAGAACAGCAATGATTGTTCCAAGGGAAGCTATGTTGTTGATTCTGGACAGAAAGTGACCTCTTCCCTGAGATGAAATATTGTCAGCAATCAGAGAGTACCAGTTAATTGCTATCATAGCTCCAAATAAAGATAGCAGTGCATATGTGAGAATAAGTACAATTGGTGAATTGACAAATGCCATATAGAGCCACAAAATGGCACTGGCAATACTTGCGATTATAATGAATGGTGCTCTTCTTCCTACTCGATCGCTAATTCTTCCCCATATTAGTTGACCAGAGTTGCTAAGGGCGTTAGACGTGGATTGCAACCATCCCATATCTGCAGCGCTTGCTCCTATGAAAACACCATATACGCCTACAAATGTTGCAGCGGCAGAAGCTCCTGCGGCAATAATAAAAGACCGCAGAGCCATAAGAACTTCGTTTCTCATTTAATCAGATTTTGCCATTATATTGACCTGGAAATTAAATTTTGCCACCGAAATTCCCATAATACTGCATTCTCAATCATTCAATTCACTATTTTGATCTTAGTTGAAAAGTCTCTGGAAAATGCTCAACATGGATGGAAAGTAGAATGTTCTTATTATGAAAGTATCGACGAGCAGAGAAATTACAAACGAAAGTCCAAGTTCTTCAAGAAATGAAATTGGAATGAAAGCCAGGGAACCTAATGAAATTGAAAGTATTAGACCCAGTGAAGTAACAACTTTACCAGAGCCGACCATACCCATTTTTACACCTTCATCGTGGCTCTTATCCCTTGTTTCTTCCCTAATCCTTGAAATAATAAATACCGTATAATCATTTCCTAAGGAGAAAAGGATTATAAAAAGAATTATGGGAATGAGGTATATCAATGCTTCATGTAATATGAAGTTAGAAATAATCCAGAGAATGAATGTACTCCATGAAACACTGAAAAACACCCCTGAGAGAGATATAATCGGATATCTTAGTCTTCTGAATGAAATAAGAAGTATGACAAATATAGTTGCAACTATTAGTATTTCTAACTCTGTATATGTTACAGCATTTTGCTCCTTTTCATCTATTACTGTTGAAGTTAACCCACCAACAATTAGCGTTTGATTGTCTCTTAAAGTTTTTACCAAATTTATTGCATTGGATGAATATGGATCATAGCTTGTAAAAACAGTGTAATACGCATATTTTCCATTGTCAATAATATACTGGGAATTGCTAGACGAAGTAATCATTGCACTTCCATTGGAATAAGGTCCGATTACTTCTGTAATTCCATGCATAGATAGGAGGGTTTCCGTCAAATGCATCAAATCATTATTTCCATTTTGGTCTAGTATACCGTTTGAATAATATGAGGAGGTTGGAACTATAACAATTACTGGATATAACTGGCTTGCTCCGAAATTAGAATTTATGGAATTGAAGGCCTTCACAGAAGATAAAGAAGATGGTAAACCAGTTTCAAAGTTATATGTTGTAGGTACATTAAAGAAGAAATATCCAGCAGGTACTCCTAGAAGTATTATTACGAGCGCGACGAAGTACTTATTCCTAATTGAAAAATCACTTGTTTTATAAAACAAGGATTTTTTTCTATACTCCTTCTCGTATGGGACTTTTCCTCTCCTCATTATTAGATTCTTCCTGAAAATGAACATAATTGATGAAAGGAGGGTTGTCATAAGGAGAACTGTAAATATAATGGACATCATTAAAACGAGCCCCCATGATTCAAATTGAGGCAATAGGGAAAATGTTCCCAGTGTCGCAGCAACTGTTACACCACTAATGACTACAGCCTTTCCTGCCTTTGCAATTGCTATTTCCATTGCAACCTTATCATCTTTTCCCTCTCTTATTTCCTGTCTGTATCTTGCTATCATAAATACAAGATAATCTGTAGATATCCCTAATATTACAGCAGTGAGGGTATATGTAACAATATAGTCTACATGCCCTATTAAGAGACCAGTTATGAATATCGATGTATAACCTAGCAAAGTTGCAATACCCACAAAGAAAATAGATAAAATTGCAGCTCTATATGATACAAGAGTTATAAATACAGCAATAATCAGGAATACAAAAATTAGTCCAAATGCAGCTCCTGAGGATGAAGTAGCCTGAGCGGTCTGGTATGATATTGCACCGTTTCCAGTTAATTCTCCACTTGACCTAAAGTAAGTGTTAGAAATTGAATTTATCTCCTTATAATCAACTTCTGATGGTGAAGAGCCATTTTTATATTCAAAACCAGATTTAACATTAAACGTCAATGTTATTAAGAATATCTTATGATTTGGACTTACCAGCCCAGAAACCAAATAATTTGGTACGTTGAGCAAACCAAACTGTTCCACATAACCATAACCAGTATTGACAAAACTTACCGCTGAATATACAACCTGCCAAGTAAGAGAATATCCCATTTGATTAAGATAAGCGGACGTTGTAATGCTCAGGTTTTCAGGTATCCTGAAATTGGTAATATTTTCATCTTTAAGAATAAAACTAGTAAAAGGGAGATTTTTGAAGTAGCTGTTAGAGGAGGCTGAATAATTTATAGCGTTTAATATATTTGAAAGTGGTGCAATCTTGGATGAATATGAATTATTAAGATACATGCTGAAATTTTGTTCAAAGAGTGATCCGTTAAAGCCCGCTTCTATTTCGGATTGCCAAAGCGAGGATAGCGAAAATCCTGTATTACCCCAAACTGTAAAAAAATTACTTGGAAACTGAAATAGTTTCAGAGACGTATTGATTATACTATCATAATTGGCGTTTATAGTGGGTTTTAAAGAGGAATACGCACTGTTTATGAACTCTGCATATTGAGAAAATGGGGATGTTGATGAACTATAATTCAGAAGTCCTGCATTTGAAAGCTTTGATTGGAAAGCAAGCACATTTTCTGCCAATGTGGAATTATTGAAGGGGTTTCCCGTTACCACAACAGTTAAAGATTCGTTCTGAACGCTTACATTTTTCATTATATTTGCAGCTTCACTAGACTCAGTACCAGAACCGGAGGTGTTGGAATTTCTGTAATCAATATAATGTCCATAGTTCATGAAGGCAGGTATAGATAAAAGAAAAACCGCAATCCATATTATTGCAACCATTCTAGGATGATTAATAGGTATCCTTGATAATTTCACAATAGCTAAGAAATTTTAACCTATAAGTAATTTGTAAAAAAACTTTTTATTAAAAATTTCAAGAGATTAATGCTTTCTTGATAGATAGTGTAAACTTTATTTATTTCATAGAGTTAAGAAGCAATGGATCTGATTGATAAGAGGATTTTGTTCAGTCTACTAAAAGATGCACGGACACCTCAAAGACAAATTGCAAATAATATAGGGATTTCGGCTCAGACCCTTAACTATAGGATGGGAAAGATGATTGAAGAAGGGGTTATTAAAAATTTCATAGTTATGGAATCACCATATTTAACAGGAAAAGTTGAAGGGTTTGCCGCATTTGTATCAGAGCGGGAATTCAGTGGCATATCAAGAACCAAAATTAAGTGTCTTGAAAAAATTACGCTTTATGGGTTTGAAGGTAAGAATGAAGCTGATGTAAATATCCAAATATCCAAGGCTGCTGAAGAACTTGGAAACCCAGTGATGAGATACTTTCCAAAGTTTATTTCCTATAATTCAAATTCAAAGGCAATTGACCGGGAAATTATTGATCAGCTAAGATTGAATCCCAGGGCAAATCTTTCTGATATTGCCAAGGAAATTAATGCTCCATTAATGAGAGTTAAATGGCGCTACAATATTATGAAGAAAAACAATCTTCTAAATGTTACAATTAAAGTGGACCTTTCAAAGACAGACATCGTTCTTTTTAGCATATTTTCGGGTAATAATGAAAATATAAGAAAAGCACTCATTGAAAGTACTATATTCTCTATTACAGACTCTAAATATGGGGTTTTTATATGTTTTTCGGAGAATATGGTTACTGCAAAAGATGTGATAAATAAGGTAAGAACTATGGAAGAATCCTCAGAGGTTATGGTAATTTACGATTACGATTTTTTTTCCGGATGAGACACAGTTATGTGAATATCATTACCTGATCTCATGAACGAACAAAAGCCTGCTACTAGAAGGATAAGTGCAGATGCTACAAAAGCGTACCTTAATCCTCCCAAAAATGAAACATATTGGGAAGAATTCAGAGCTCCATCTCCTAGAAATATTTCATAGGACACGTATCTGGGAACAGTTAAGGATGCAACGGAAATTGTAATAACAAAACTAAGTAGAGTACCAATATTCGCAAGGGTTCTCTGCAAACCGGAAGTAGACCCAAAGGATTTTGTTTGCGCCGCTGCCATTACAGCTTTATTGTTTGAGGGCCAAAACATCGAACCGCCCACCCCTGCTATGAGTGATCCCGTAATGACCTGATAATATGAGGAATCGCTCTTTAACTGTGCATATATGATCACCGCTATAATCATTAAAAATATTCCCAATGTAGCCATGGTTCTTGAGCCAAATTTATCAGCTACCTTTCCCATTTTAGGTGAAAGGAAACTTGCAATTACATACCCGGGAACCAAAATAAGGGCAGCATAAAGGGGAGAAAGTCCTCTTACGCCCTGTAGATATAATATTAGCAGAAAAACTACAGATAGATATCCGGTTGCCTGTAAGAATGTAGCCATTAGTGATAAACTGAGGTATTTTGATTTAAACGCTCCAAGATCAATTATTGGATTTTCACTCTTCGTTTCTATTATAAGAAAAACTATAAATGATGCTAACCCTATGACCATATATGTCAAAACTATGAATAGTGCTGCTCCTGATGCCACTTCCACACCTGAATATGACAGAGAGAACAATGATATGGCAAGTGCAACAATTCCGGGAAAATCAAACACGTGCTTTACTTTCTTTGAATCTTTTATATATTTTATGCTGAAGATAAAAGCTACAAGACCTATGGGGGCATTTATGAGAAAAATGTAGTTCCATGACAAATAGTAAGTAATAACTCCACCTAGCACAATTCCTAAAGTTCCTCCAATATTCCAACCAAGTGTGGTATATCCAAAGGCCTTCCCTCTGATCTTCGGACTAAATGTGTCGGCAACAATAGCTCCTGAGTTTGCCTGCATCATGGCTGCACCAAAAGCCTGAACTCCTCTCATTGAAATGAGGATACTAATATTTGGAGATAAGCCACACACAACAGATGCGATTGTAAATAATGCGATCCCTGAAGAAAATATCTTTCCCCTGCCCAAAGAATCGCCAACCGAACCTAACTGAGTTGTAAAAATAGCCACTATCATTAAATAAATGAGGATGACCCAAATGGATGAGGAGAAATCTGTAACGAGGGCACCATTGATTTTAGGTAATGCTAGAAGCACTATTGTGGAATCAACAGCAGACATCATAGTTCCAATAATCAGAACCATCAATATGATATTCCTGTGTGGCAGTTCAGATTCCTGCATCTTTGGCATATTTCAATTTCCTATTTCATTTTGATGTCAAATCTACTTAAACAATTTAAAAGAAAAAATTGATTAAATCTTAAATTTATCCAACATCCATTATTGCCGCCCTAGCTGCAGAAAGTCTTGCTACCGGTATTCTGAAAGGGGAAGCAGAAACATAATCAAGTCCTATTTTATGGCAAAACTCTATAGTTTCCGGATCTCCTCCCTGCTCACCACATATTCCAATTTCAAGTTTAGGCTGCCCTTTTCTTCCTTTCTCAACAGCCATTTTCATTAACTCCCCCACGCCTTCAAAATCTACAGTTCTGAAAGGATCTCCTGGGAGAATTTGATTATCGAGATATTTGGACATAAATTTTCCTTCTGCATCATCCCTTGAATATCCAAAGGTCATCTGCGTCAGGTCGTTTGTTCCAAAGGAGAAGAAATCAGCGAACTTTGAAATCTTGTCTGCCGTGACACACGCTCTCGGTATTTCTATCATTGTTCCAAATTTGTATTTTATCTTTTCATGACCATCGATTGATTCAACAACCTTTTCTAATCTCTCTCTAAGAATTTCCAGTTCTCTGCTCTCCCCGACTAGAGGTATCATTATTTCTGGGAATATCTTCTTTCCCTCATTTGATACATTAATTGCAGCTTTAATTATTGCGTTAACCTGCATTTCATATATCTCAGGATAGCTTATTCCAAGCCTGCACCCTCTGAAACCAAGCATAGGATTGAATTCTTCTAGAGATTTAATTACCTGATAAATCTTGTTTTTCTCGCTTAACACTGCAACAGCATCGTCAATTTCCTTTGGATCTCTCATTGAAGAAAGTTTCATTTTTAATGAAAACACCTCATTCATAATTTCTTCCTTATCTGGAAGGAATTCATGTAGAGGGGGATCCAAAAGTCTTATGATAACTGGATACCCCTCCATTGTTTTAAAAAATTCAGTGAAATCTGATATCTGCATTGGAAGTAGTTTTGAGAGATAAAACTGTCGGTCCTCCCTTGTTTTGGACATAATCATTGCTCTCATTATCTCTATTCTACCATCACCTAGAAACATCCTTTCGGTTCTTGCAAGCCCTATACCTTCTCCGCCATTATTTCTTGCAAGTCTAGCCTCCTCTGGAGTATTTGCATTTGCCCTGATACCAAGCTTTCTGAATTCATCTGCCCACTTTAGGAGAAGATCAGTATCGTTTCCTACTGATGGCTTTTCAAGATCAGTCACGCCTATAATGAACTCACCATTGGTTCCATCCATGGTTATAATGTCACCCTCTCTTAGTACTATGCCTTGGCACGTAAGGGTTCCATCTCTTACATTTACGGTGATACTTTCTGCACCAACCACTGCAGGTTTACCCATTGCCCTTGCTACCACTGCAGCATGAGAAGTCATTCCACCCTTTTGAGTAAGGAAACCCTCAGAGGCAGACATACCTCTAACATCATCGGCAGTTGTTTCGGGACGAACTAGAACAACCTTCTTTTTTTGCTTGGATAATTCAACTGCTCTGTCAGATGAAAATACTATTGAGCCAACAGCGGCACCAGGCGATGCAGCCAATCCTGTTCCCAGAACCTTCTCTTTACCAGTTTTCTTGACCTGGTAATGGAAAAGCGTATCCAAAGTATTAGGCGTTATTCTAAGTAGCGCTTCCCGTTTATCAATTATACCTTCCTTCACGAGATCCGTAGCCACTCTTACTGCACATTTGGAACTTCTCTTGGCGTTTCTTGTCTGGAGCAGATAAAATTTTCCCTTCTCTATGGTGAATTCAATATCCTGCATATCCTTATAATGGAGCTCTAGTTTTTTGGCAGAAGATATGAGATCGTTATAAGCTCTGGGCATGAATTTTTCCAAATCTAAAATTTTCTTAGGAGTTCTGATACCAGCAACAACATCTTCTCCCTGTGCATTTTCTAGGTATTCCCCAAATATACCAGGTTCACCAGTATTTGGATCCCTTGTAAAAGCAACTCCTGTTGCAGAATCTGAACCCATATTTCCAAAGACCATGGAAACAATGTTTACTGCAGTACCTAAAGAATTATCAATTGCGTTGATCTCCCGGTATGCTTTCGCTCTTTCGGAATTCCAGGACAAAAACACTGCCTTTATTGACATGTTAAGTTGTTCTCTTACATCTTCAGGGAATTTTTTATTGTTCTTAACATAAACATCATCGAAATTATCTACTAAAATTTCCATATCTCTTTCATCAAGCTCAACATCGAACTTTTTTCCCCTCTTTATTTTAAGCGCCTCTATTGCGTCCTCGAATTCTTCATGAGGGATACCCAAAACTACTGTACCGAACATCTGCTTAAGTCTTCTGAAAGAATCCAATGCGAATCTGCGGTTTCCAGTCTTAGCGCTTAGACCCTGAATTGTCTCACTGTTCAAGCCTACGTTGAGAATTGTATCCATCATTCCCGGCATGCTGATTGGTGCTCCTGATCTCACTGATACCAGAAGAGGATTTTTTGAGTCACCAAAAATCTTCCCAGTCTCTTTCTCCAACCTCTCCAGTGCCTCTTCGTACTGCTTAACCAAACCCTCCGGGAACTTCTGATTTTTCTGGAAGGAGATGCAGGCTTCTGTGGTAATTGTAAAACCTGGAGGTACCTGAAGTCCAATCTTCCTCATCTCAGCCAAACCTGCACCCTTTCCTCCTAAAAGATTGACCATTTCTTTGCTTCCTTCCGAAAAATCATAAACATACTTCTTTTGACCAGTCACATGAAATTCATAGTGATCAGTAATTAAATTTTTACTATTTCTGCTCTTATACCTGACAACAATAATTTCTTTTTATTACGAAAAACGTAACATTATCATTTTCAGGCAAACATTTTGATTTATTGTTGCATAAGGCTTTAATATGAAAAGGGACATAGTTGAAACAAGGCATGGAGAAATATCATTTTTAGACGGAGATGGAGAAATTCCCGTAATTCTTCTTCACGGATTAGGAGGAATGGGGAACGTCTTTTTTAAGCTTTCAGGGTGCCTTCCAAAGAAATACAGGCTAATATTTCCTGATCTTCTGGGTCATGGACATACAAGATCGAAATCAGAAAATATTACCGTACAAATGCAAAGAGAATCAATGGAAGATTTTATTGAAAATCTCAATCTGAAAGAGCCGGTTATAGGGGGACATTCATACGGAGGATGGGTTGCACTGAACTATGCAACCTCTCATGAAGATATTTCGGGATTGATATTAATAGGAAGCGCAGGTACCAATCCAACTCTTGCAACAGCAGGTGAATCAGAAATTGAAAAATTTTTGGATCAGGTTGTAGCAGTCAACAAAAACAATGACAGAGCAACAATGAGAAATATTATAATGAATAATAGCAGAGACGATATGAAAATCGGAAACAATCTCTTAAGGAACATCCAAATTCCAACACTCATTCTTTGGGGGTCTGATGATCCAAGAATTCCATTGGAATATGGCGTCAAATTATCAAAGGAAATCAAAAATGCCAAAATGCATATTATTGATGGCGGGGGGCACAATATTCATTATAGCCACTATGAAGAAGTTTGTACAAGTATAAGTGAGTTCTTGGTTCCTTTATTCTCATAACAATTTTCTTTATGGACTCACATTTATTC